>JUNU01000389.1 GCA_001067655.1 Neisseria lactamica | reverse complement strand
CTCCCGCCAGACGGGAGAGGGGGTAGGTTTCAGGTTAAAACAAGGTCGTCTGAAAATTTTGAGATTCGGGTTTTTAGAGAAACTCGTTCTACACCCGTTTTCAGACGACCTTATTTATTCAATCAACACGGGATTGGAATAACTCAGGTAGCGTGGGCTTTGCCCACGAAATCCACAGTCTGATAACCTGAATCGGGAAACCGTGTATGTTATTTATCTCGTGGGCAAAGCCCACGCTACAGATTGCAACAAGGCAACCTGTTCCTTCCCCCGTCCGGCGGGGGAAGGTTAGAATGGGTGTGGCTTTGTGGGTTTAGGCAAAATCGAATTCGTGCAGCCCTAAGAGCCACCCTCTCCCCAGCCCTCTCCCACCGGACGGGAGAGGGGCAGGTTTGCAAGTTAAAACGAGGTCGTCTGAAAACCTTGAGATTCGGTTTTTTAGAGAAACTCGTTCATCCCTGTTTTCAGACGACCTTTTCCCCATCCCGTACCCGCAAGCGCCTTTCCACCTGTCAAATCCCCCCGAAAAAGCGTACAATTCCACGTTTATTTTTGAATTCATTATATTTTCAGACGACCTCCGTCAGAGAAAAGAGGTCGTCTGAAACCATTAGGCACGTTGACACACATGACCCACATGATTTACCCCAAAACCTACGACGTCATCGTCGTCGGCGGCGGCCACGCAGGTACGGAAGCCGCGCTCGCCGCCGCGCGCATGGGCGCGCAGACGCTTTTGCTCACACACAACATCGAAACGCTCGGACAAATGTCGTGCAATCCCTCCATAGGCGGCATCGGCAAAGGCCATTTAGTGCGCGAACTCGACGCGCTCGGCGGCGCGATGGCATTGGCCACCGACAAATCCGGCATCCAGTTCCGCCGCCTGAACGCCAGCAAAGGCGCGGCGGTTCGTGCCACGCGCGCGCAGGCGGACCGCATTTTGTATAAAGCCGCCATCCGCGAAATGCTGGAAAACCAAGAAAACCTCGACCTCTTCCAGCAGTCGGTTGACGACGTAACGCTCGACGGCGACCGCATTTCAGGCGTGATCACCGCGATGGGCGTGGAATTCAAAGCCCGCGCCGTCGTGCTGACCGCAGGCACGTTTTTGTCCGGCAAAATCCACATCGGTTTGGAAAACTACGAAGGCGGCCGCGCCGGCGACCCCGCCGCCAAATCCTTAGGCGGACGTTTGCGCGAGTTGAACCTGCCGCAAGGCCGTCTGAAAACCGGCACGCCGCCGCGCATTGATGGACGCACGATTGATTTCTCCCAGCTCACCGAACAGCCCGGCGACACGCCCGTGCCCGTCTTTTCCGTGCGCGGCAACGCCGAAATGCACCCGCGCCAAGTGTCCTGCTGGATTACGCATACCAACCTGCAAACCCACGACATCATCCGCAGCGGTTTCGACCGCAGCCCCATGTTCACCGGCAAAATCGAAGGCGTCGGCCCGCGCTACTGCCCGTCCATCGAAGACAAAATCAACCGCTTCGCCGACAAAGACAGCCACCAGATTTTCCTCGAACCCGAAGGCCTGACCACCAACGAATACTACCCCAACGGCATCTCCACCAGCCTGCCGTTCGACATCCAAATCGCGCTCGTGCGCAGCATGAAAGGTCTGGAAAACGCCCATATCCTGCGCCCCGGCTACGCCATCGAATACGACTACTTCGACCCGCGCAACCTCAAAGCTAGCCTTGAAACCAAAACCATCCAAGGCCTCTTCTTCGCCGGACAAATCAACGGCACGACCGGCTACGAAGAAGCCGCCGCACAAGGCCTGCTCGCAGGCGCGAACGCCGTGCAATACGTCCGCGGACAAGACCCGCTCCTGCTGCGCCGC
>JUNU01000388.1 GCA_001067655.1 Neisseria lactamica | reverse complement strand
ACTGTCTGCGGCTTCGTCGCCTTGTCCTGATTTAAAGTTAATCCACTATAAAATATGAAAAAGGTCGTCTGAAAACCCGTATTTCAGGTTTTCAGACGACCTTTTTTAGCCTCATTGTTTACCGTTCGGCGGCACTGCTTTTTTCGGCTTGCTCTTCTGCCGCTTCATATGCTTCCACAATTTTCTGAACCAGCGGATGGCGGACGACGTCTTCGCTGGTAAAAGTATGAAAATACAGCCCTTCTACGTCGCGCAGTTTTTCGCGTGCATCTTTCAGGCCGGATTTGATGTTGCGCGGGAGGTCGATTTGGCTGATGTCGCCGGTAATGACGGCTTTCGCGCCGAAGCCGATACGGGTCAGGAACATTTTCATTTGCTCGGGCGTAGTGTTTTGCGCTTCGTCCAGAATCACATACGCGCCGTTGAGCGTGCGGCCGCGCATGTAGGCGAGCGGGGCGATTTCGATCAAGCCTTTTTCCATCAGTTTGGTCACGCGGTCGAAGCCCATCAGATCGTAGAGCGCGTCGTAGAGCGGACGCAGGTAGGGGTCGACTTTTTGCGCCAAATCGCCAGGCAAAAAGCCGAGTTTTTCGCCTGCTTCGACGGCGGGGCGGACGAGGACGATGCGTTCGATTTGGTGTTTTTCCATGGCATCGACGGCGGCGGCGACGGCGAGATAGGTTTTACCCGTACCGGCGGGCCCCAGCCCGAAGACAACGTCGTGGTTCAACAGCGCGCGGATGTAGCCGTTTTGGCGCGGGGTGCGTCCGCCTATGCTGCCGCGTTTGGTGCGGAAATAATATTGTTGGTCGTGGTGTTTTTCTTCGTGTTTGTCGTCGGCAGTTTTGGCTTCGACGGCGGCGAGACGGATGGCGTTGTCGTCCAAATCGCCTTGTTCAGCGGCTTCGGCGAGCGCAAGCAAGGCACGGCGGCCGGCGTGAGCGAGTTCGCCCATGAAGGTGAAATGTTCGAAGCGGCGGCTGATTTGGATATCGAGGGCTTTGCCCAAGGCTTCGAGGTTGCCGTCGAGCGCGCCGCAGAGGCGTTGGAGGACGGTGTTGTCGATGTCTTCGAATTGAAGATGGACGGTATGGGTCATGTGCTGGTTTCCATGATGATTAAAGGTCGTCTGAAAGGTGCGGGATGCTTTTCAGACGACCTTTCGGTGTTATTTGTTTTGCGCTTGTTCGCGAAGTTCGCGTCGCAGGATTTTGCCGACGTTGGACTTGGGCAACTCGTCGCGGAACTCGATGTCTTTCGGCACTTTATAAGCCGTCAGCTCGGAGCGGCAGAATGCGATGAGTTCTTCTTTGGTCAGGCTCGGGTCTTTTTTGACGACGAAGACTTTGAGTGCTTCGCCTGTTTTTTCGTTGGGCACGCCGATACAGGCGACTTCCATGACTTTATCGTTGTGCGACACGACTTCTTCGATTTCGTTCGGATAAACGTTGAAACCGGAAACGACGATGAGGTCTTTTTTGCGGTCAACCAGTTTCAACCAGCCTTTTTCGTCCATGACGGCGATGTCGCCGGTTTCCAAAAAGCCGCGCGCGTCTATGGTTTTGGCGGTTTCTTCGGGGCGGTTCCAATAGCCTTGCATCACTTGCGGACCGCGCACCCAAAGTTCGCCCGGCTGTCCGATGCCGACTTCATTGCCGTCCGCATCGCGCAATTCGACTTCGGTGGAGGGAACGGGTAATCCGATGCCGCTGCTGTATGCTTCGATATTGAGCGGGTTGCAGCACACGCCCGGGCTAGCTTCGGTCAGACCGTAGGCTTCAACGATGGGAGTGCCGGTGATTTTTTTCCATTTTTCTGCGACGGCTTTTTGAGTCGCCATACCGCCGCCCAAAGTCAGGCGCAGGTTGGAGAAATCGACGGTGGCGAAATCGGGTTGGTTGACCATGCCGTTAAACAAGGTATTCACGCCGATGAAGACGCTGATGCTTTCTTTTTTCAGCTCGCCGATAAAGCCCTTCATATCGCGCGGGTTGGTAATCAGGATGATTTTGGAACCGGTATTGGCGAAAATCATCAGGTTCACCGTCAGGGCGAAGATGTGGTAAAGCGGCAGCGCGGCGATGACGGTTTCTTTGCCTTCGCGCAGTTGGAATTTAATCCATTCTTTCGCCTGAAGCATATTGGCGCAGATGTTGCCGTGGCTGAGGATTGCGCCTTTTGCCACGCCGGTCGTGCCGCCCGTGTATTGCAACAGCGCGGTGTCTTCGCGGGTCAGGGTAACGGGGCGGAAGGTATGCGCCGCACCTTCTTTCAGGGTCGTCTGAAAAGGAATGGCACCGGAAATGCGGTATTCGGGCACCATTTTTTTGATTTTGCGCAGCACGAAATTCATCAGCGTGCCTTTGAAGAAGCCGAACATTTCTCCGACAGAGGCGACGATGACGTGTTTGATTTGCGTACGCGGCAGCACCAGCTCCAGCGTGTTGGCAAAATTTTCCAAGACAATGATGGTGGTCGCGCCGCTGTCTTTCAACTGATGCTCCAGCTCGCGCGGGGTGTAGAGCGGATTGGTGTTTACCGCCACCAGCCCCGCCTGCAGGATGCCGAAAAGCGCAATCGGGTATTGCAGCAGGTTGGGCAGCATAATCGCCACGCGCTCGCCGCGCGGCAGCTTCAGGACGTTTTGCAGATAGGAGGCGAAATCTTCCGCCAGCTTGCCGACTTCGGCGTAAGTGAGCGTTTTGCCCATGTTTTGAAACGCGGGTTGGTGCGCAAATTTTTCAACGCTTTGACGGAATACGTCGCTGATGGAGCTGTATTGCGTGATGTCGATTTCGGCATTGACGCCTTGTTCATAGCTGTTGAGCCAGAGTTTTTCCATATAAATCAGTCTTGTTTCGTTGGTTTTATGGTTGTCTTGAGGTCGTCTGAAAAGGCGTGAGCAAACCTGCCGCAGTAGTTTTCAGACGACCTTTTGTGTTTTTTAATCAAGCGGTAATAATGACGGGTTTGTCGGTGGACATGATAATGCCGCCGCCCAAGCAGACATCGCCGTCGTACAGCACGGCAGATTGACCGGGCGTTACCGCCCATTGCGGTTCGTCGAACACCAGCTCGACCGTTTCATCGTCCAGATAACGCAATTCGCAAGGCGCGTCCGCCATGCGGTAGCGGGTTTTGCCGGTGTAGCGCCCTTCTTTCGGGCGTTCGGGCAGGGTGAAACTCAAATCGTTCATGATGAGGCTGCGGGTGTAGAGCAGCGGATGGTCATGACCTTGTACGACGATGAGTTCGTTTTTCGTCAAATCCTTAGCGGCGACAAACCAAGGCTCGCCCGCGCCGCCGATGCCCAATCCTTTGCGCTGTCCGAGCGTGTAGAACATCAGCCCGACGTGTTCGCCGACGGTTTTCCCTTCGGGCGTGACCATTTTGCCGTTGTTGGTCGGCAGGTATTTTTGCAGGAACTCGCGGAACGGACGCTCGCCGATAAAGCAGATGCCGGTACTGTCTTTTTTGGCGGCAGTCGGCAAATTGAATTCAGCAGCAAGGCGGCGGACTTCAGGTTTTTCCCAATCGCCCAACGGAAAAATCGCGCGCTCGAGTTGGAAAGGCTTGAGGCGGTAGAGGAAATAGCTTTGGTCTTTGTTTTGATCCAAACCTTTGAGCAGATAATGCACGCCGTTGCGGACTTCTTTGCGCGCATAGTGTCCGGTGGCAATGGTATCCGCGCCCTGCTCCATGGCGTAATCCAAAAAGCATTTGAATTTGATTTCCGCGTTGCACAACACATCCGGATTCGGCGTGCGTCCCGCGCTGTATTCTTTGAGGAAATAAGCGAATACGTTGTCTTTGTATTGAGCGGCAAAATTGACGATATCGATGTCTATACCGATGATGTCGGCGACGGCAATAGCATCGAAAGAGTCTTGCTTGATGCTGCAATATTCGTCATTGTCGTCGTCCTCCCAGTTTTGCATAAACACACCGCGCACTTGATAACCCTGCTGTTTGAGCAAGGCGGCGGTTACGGAGGAATCGACACCGCCGGAGAGCCCGACGATGATGTTTGAAGGTTGTTGAGTAATGTCCATGAAGGGGATATGGGTAGGAAACAGCAGTTTTTAAAGGCGGATTTTAGCACATTTTGATGAAGGGATAAGGAAGGCTACCCAATAAGGCTGATGGGGCTTGAATGATGTTTTATTGTATAGTGGATTAAATTTAAACCAGTACGGCGTTGCCGCGCCTTAGCTCAAAGAGAACGATTCTCTAAGGTGCTGAAGCACCAAGTGAATCG
>JUNU01000042.1 GCA_001067655.1 Neisseria lactamica | reverse complement strand
GGAGTTGACGGTTTTTGAGGGGAAGGGTATAGTTCGGTTCTTCGCTGCTTCG
This sequence comes from Neisseria lactamica, assembly GCA_001067655.1. Lineage (GTDB taxonomy): Bacteria > Pseudomonadota > Gammaproteobacteria > Burkholderiales > Neisseriaceae > Neisseria > Neisseria lactamica_B. The sequence continues at coordinate 6,363 of JUNU01000042.1, read as the reverse complement.
GCGGTGGTTGAACGAACAAATAAGTATATCACAATTGGTCTGATTTTTCGAGGTTTTAAGAAAAGTTTTGATTGGCAACGAGATGAAATGCTTTATAATTCGTTTTTGCTCTTTAACAAAACAGATTACCGATAAGTGTGAGTGCGACAGCCTCACACTGTTTGAAAGACAGACAAGATGATGTTTTAGACATTGTCCTGTCGGTTTCTTTGAAGCAGACCAGAAGTTAAAAAGTTAGAGATTGAACATAAGAGTTTGATCCTGGCTCAGATTGAACGCTGGCGGCATGCTTTACACATGCAAGTCGGACGGCAGCACAGAGAAGCTTGCTTCTTGGGTGGCGAGTGGCGAACGGGTGAGTAACATATCGGAACGTACCGAGCAGTGGGGGATAACTAATCGAAAGATTAGCTAATACCGCATATTTTCTGAGGAAGAAAGCAGGGGACCTTTGGGCCTTGCGCTGTTTGAGCGGCCGATATCTGATTAGCTAGTTGGTGGGGTAAAGGCCTACCAAGGCGACGATCAGTAGCGGGTCTGAGAGGATGATCCGCCACACTGGGACTGAGACACGGCCCAGACTCCTACGGGAGGCAGCAGTGGGGAATTTTGGACAATGGGCGCAAGCCTGATCCAGCCATGCCGCGTGTCTGAAGAAGGCCTTCGGGTTGTAAAGGACTTTTGTCAGGGAAGAAAAGGGCGGGGTTAATACCCCTGTCTGATGACGGTACCTGAAGAATAAGCACCGGCTAACTACGTGCCAGCAGCCGCGGTAATACGTAGGGTGCGAGCGTTAATCGGAATTACTGGGCGTAAAGCGGGCGCAGACGGTTACTTAAGCAGGATGTGAAATCCCCGGGCTCAACCTGGGAACTGCGTTCTGAACTGGGTGACTAGAGTGTGTCAGAGGGAGGTAGAATTCCACGTGTAGCAGTGAAATGCGTAGAGATGTGGAGGAATACCGATGGCGAAGGCAGCCTCCTGGGATAACACTGACGTTCATGCCCGAAAGCGTGGGTAGCAAACAGGATTAGATACCCTGGTAGTCCACGCCCTAAACGATGTCGATTAGCTGTTGGGCAGCATGACTGCTTAGTAGCGAAGCTAACGCGTGAAATCGACCGCCTGGGGAGTACGGTCGCAAGATTAAAACTCAAAGGAATTGACGGGGACCCGCACAAGCGGTGGATGATGTGGATTAATTCGATGCAACGCGAAGAACCTTACCTGGTCTTGACATGTACGGAACCCTCCAGAGACGGAGGGGTGCCTTCGGGAGCCGTAACACAGGTGCTGCATGGCTGTCGTCAGCTCGTGTCGTGAGATGTTGGGTTAAGTCCCGCAACGAGCGCAACCCTTGTCATTAGTTGCCATCATTAAGTTGGGCACTCTAATGAGACTGCCGGTGACAAGCCGGAGGAAGGTGGGGATGACGTCAAGTCCTCATGGCCCTTATGACCAGGGCTTCACACGTCATACAATGGTCGGTACAGAGGGTAGCCAAGCCGCGAGGTGGAGCCAATCTCACAAAACCGATCGTAGTCCGGATTGCACTCTGCAACTCGAGTGCATGAAGTCGGAATCGCTAGTAATCGCAGGTCAGCATACTGCGGTGAATACGTTCCCGGGTCTTGTACACACCGCCCGTCACACCATGGGAGTGGGGGATACCAGAAGTAGGTAGGGTAACCGCAAGGAGCCCGCTTACCACGGTATGCTTCATGACTGGGGTGAAGTCGTAACAAGGTAGCCGTAGGGGAACCTGCGGCTGGATCACCTCCTTTCTAGAGAAAGAAGAGGCTGTCGCATTCACACTTATCGGTAAACTGTAGAAGATGCGGAAAAATGCTTGAGTGAAGACAAGATTCGCTTAAGAAGAGAATCCGGGTTTGTAGCTCAGCTGGTTAGAGCACACGCTTGATAAGCGTGGGGTCGGAGGTTCAAGTCCTCCCAGACCCACCAAGAACGGGGGCATAGCTCAGTTGGTAGAGCACCTGCTTTGCAAGCAGGGGGTCATCGGTTCGATCCCGTTTGCCTCCACCAATACTTTCCAAATCAAAGCGAGTTAAAAAGGCAGTGTAACTGCTTTCTTTTTTTCTAAAGAGAAGTCTGATTGTGAATCAGTTTGACGGAAAAAGAAAGGCTGCTATAATAATCAGCTCATTTTGATTTGCGAAGTAAATAGCAATATTGAACGCATCGATCTTTAACAAATTGGAAAGCCGAAATCAACAAACAAAGACAATGTGTCTGTTTTTGATGATTGACTAATTGCAAACGGTCAGTTATCTCCTAAATAGGAAAAGAAAAACAGGTACAGTATTTGGGTGATGATTGTATCGACTTAATCCCGAAAGACAAAAGGCGGGATTAAGACACAACAAGCAGTAAGCTTTATCAAAGTAGGAAATTCAAGTTTGATGTTCTCGTCAACGGAATGTCAGGCAAAGTCAGAGAAGTTCTTGAAATGATAGAGTCAAGTGAATAAGTGCATCAGGTGGATGCCTTGGCGATGATAGGCGACGAAGGACGTGTAAGCCTGCGAAAAGCGTGGGGGAGCTGGCAATAAAGCTATGATCCCGCGGTGTCCGAATGGGGAAACCCACTGCATTCTGTGCAGTATCCTAAGTTGAATACATAGACTTAGAGAAGCGAACCCGGAGAACTGAACCATCTAAGTACCCGGAGGAAAAGAAATCAACCGAGATTCCGCAAGTAGTGGCGAGCGAACGCGGAGGAGCCTGTACGTAATAACTGTCGAGATAGAAGAACAAGCTGGGAAGCTTGACCATAGTGGGTGATAGTCCCGTATTCGAAATCTCAACGGTGGTACTAAGCGTACGAAAAGTAGGGCGGGACACGTGAAATCCTGTCTGAATATGGGGGGACCATCCTCCAAGGCTAAATACTCATCATCGACCGATAGTGAACCAGTACCGTGAGGGAAAGGCGAAAAGAACCCCGGGAGGGGAGTGAAATAGAACCTGAAACCTGATGCATACAAACAGTGGGAGCACCCTTGTGGTGTGACTGCGTACCTTTTGTATAATGGGTCAACGACTTACATTCAGTAGCGAGCTTAACCGAATAGGGGAGGCGTAGGGAAACCGAGTCTTAATAGGGCGAACAGTTGCTGGGTGTAGACCCGAAACCGAGTGATCTATCCATGGCCAGGTTGAAGGTGCCGTAACAGGTACTGGAGGACCGAACCCACGCATGTTGCAAAATGCGGGGATGAGCTGTGGATAGGGGTGAAAGGCTAAACAAACTCGGAGATAGCTGGTTCTCCCCGAAAACTATTTAGGTAGTGCCTCGAGCAAGACACTGATGGGGGTAAAGCACTGTTATGGCTAGGGGGTTATTGCAACTTACCAACCCATGGCAAACTAAGAATACCATCAAGTGGTTCCTCGGGAGACAGACAGCGGGTGCTAACGTCCGTTGTCAAGAGGGAAACAACCCAGACCGCCAGCTAAGGTCCCAAATGATAGATTAAGTGGTAAACGAAGTGGGAAGGCCCAGACAGCCAGGATGTTGGCTTAGAAGCAGCCATCATTTAAAGAAAGCGTAATAGCTCACTGGTCGAGTCGTCCTGCGCGGAAGATGTAACGGGGCTCAAATCTATAACCGAAGCTGCGGATGCCAGTTTACTGGCATGGTAGGGGAGCGTTCTGTAGGCCGATGAAGGTGCATTGTAAAGTGTGCTGGAGGTATCAGAAGTGCGAATGTTGACATGAGTAGCGATAAAGCGGGTGAAAAGCCCGCTCGCCGAAAGCCCAAGGTTTCCTACGCAACGTTCATCGGCGTAGGGTGAGTCGGCCCCTAAGGCGAGGCAGAAATGCGTAGTCGATGGGAAACAGGTTAATATTCCTGTACTTGATTCAAATGCGATGTGGGGACGGAGAAGGTTAGGTTAGCAAGCTGTTGGAATAGCTTGTTTAAGCCGGTAGGTGGAAGACTTAGGCAAATCCGGGTCTTCTTAACACCGAGAAGTGACGACGAGTGTCTACGGACATGAAGTAACCGATACCACGCTTCCAGGAAAAGCCACTAAGCTTCAGTTTGAATCGAACCGTACCGCAAACCGACACAGGTGGGCAGGATGAGAATTCTAAGGCGCTTGAGAGAACTCGGGAGAAGGAACTCGGCAAATTGATACCGTAACTTCGGGAGAAGGTATGCCCTCTGAGGTTAAGGACTTGCTCCGTAAGCCTCGGAGGGTCGCAGAGAATAGGTGGCTGCGACTGTTTATTAAAAACACAGCACTCTGCTAACACGAAAGTGGACGTATAGGGTGTGACGCCTGCCCGGTGCTGGAAGGTTAATTGAAGATGTGAGAGCATCGGATCGAAGCCCCAGTAAACGGCGGCCGTAACTATAACGGTCCTAAGGTAGCGAAATTCCTTGTCGGGTAAGTTCCGACCCGCACGAATGGCGTAACGATGGCCACACTGTCTCCTCCCGAGACTCAGCGAAGTTGAAGTGGTTGTGAAGATGCAATCTACCCGCTGCTAGACGGAAAGACCCCGTGAACCTTTACTGTAGCTTTGCATTGGACTTTGAAGTCACTTGTGTAGGATAGGTGGGAGGCTTAGAAGCAGAGACGCCAGTCTCTGTGGAGCCGTCCTTGAAATACCACCCTGGTGTCTTTGAGGTTCTAACCCAGACCCGTAATCCGGGTCGGGGACCGTGCATGGTAGGCAGTTTGACTGGGGCGGTCTCCTCCCAAAGAGTAACGGAGGAGTTCGAAGGTTACCTAGGTCCGGTCGGAAATCGGACTGATAGTGCAATGGCAAAAGGTAGCTTAACTGCGAGACCGACAAGTCGAGCAGGTGCGAAAGCAGGACATAGTGATCCGGTGGTTCTGTATGGAAGGGCCATCGCTCAACGGATAAAAGGTACTCCGGGGATAACAGGCTGATTCCGCCCAAGAGTTCATATCGACGGCGGAGTTTGGCACCTCGATGTCGGCTCATCACATCCTGGGGCTGTAGTCGGTCCCAAGGGTATGGCTGTTCGCCATTTAAAGTGGTACGTGAGCTGGGTTTAAAACGTCGTGAGACAGTTTGGTCCCTATCTGCAGTGGGCGTTGGAAGTTTGACGGGGGCTGCTCCTAGTACGAGAGGACCGGAGTGGACGAACCTCTGGTGTACCGGTTGTAACGCCAGTTGCATAGCCGGGTAGCTAAGTTCGGAAGAGATAAGCGCTGAAAGCATCTAAGCGCGAAACTCGCCTGAAGATGAGACTTCCCTTGCGGTTTAACCGCACTAAAGAGTCGTTCGAGACCAGGACGTTGATAGGTGGGGTGTGGAAGCGCGGTAACGCGTGAAGCTAACCCATACTAATTGCTCGTGAGGCTTGACTCTATCATTTGAAGAACTTCAAATAAAAAGCTTACTGACTAATTCAGTCATCACCGAATATATTGATTAAGGCTTTACCGATTTGTACAGTTTAAGTTTGGCGGCCATAGCGAGTTGGTCCCACGCCTTCCCATCCCGAACAGGACCGTGAAACGACTCAGCGCCGATGATAGTGTGGTTCTTCCATGCGAAAGTAGGTCACTGCCAAACACCTATTCTAAGCCCCTGACAGATGTCAGGGGCTTTTACTTTTACTTCATATTTTATTCATACCTTTACTTGAAACTCGTCATTGCCGTTCCTTGCCTTCTTGCTATGGCTTACTTGCTCACGAGTGGAGATGGGTGGATGCGACGATAGCGCAGCGGGTAAATGTGACGGATAGGGAGGGTGCGGGTAGAATAGGGATGTTGCAGAATCAATACATAAAGAGATAGTAAACCAAGAAATCTTCAGGTATCGTTTGAACGGAAACGGTAAGACGGATATGATAGCCAACTATTTTACGGTGCCGCACACACAGGCACCATCCGCATTCACAAACTATGGAGTATCTTCTTATGAAAAAATTCCTCTTTGCTGCCCTCGCCCTGCTGACCGCTTCGCTGTCGCTGGCCGCCGTCAACATCAATACCGCTTCCCCGTCCGAGTTGGAAGCCCTGCCCGGTATCGGCCCTGCCAAAGCCAAAGCCATCGTGGACTACCGTCAACAACATGGTGCCTTCAAATCGGTCGAGGAGTTGAAAAACGTCAAAGGTATCGGTGAGGGCATCTTCTCCAAACTGAAGGCGGAGGCAACCGTCGCCCCGGCCGCTAAAAACAAAGCCGCCACCCCCGCCGCCAAAAAATAAACCTGAACACCTTCCTAAACGGGAAGGTGCGCAGTAGGCTGCTTGTAAAAGGCCGTCCGAATCCAGTCTGGAGTCGGACGGCCTTCGTGTCGGGCGGGTAATGCTGCCATGCCTGTCCAGCTTCATTCGGCCGTCAGATCAGGATGTAT
>JUNU01000387.1 GCA_001067655.1 Neisseria lactamica | reverse complement strand
AGAGGGTGGCTCTATGGGCTGCACGAATTTGATTTTGCCTCAAGCCGCGAAGCCCCCCCATCCTAACCTTCCCCCGCCGGACGGTGGAAGGGACAAGGTTACTGCTGCGGCAAGAGGTCGTCTGAAATCTAAAATTTGGTTTCAGACGACCTTTTTTCATAATCAAACCTCGGCAAGCACCCCGCCGCCGTCATTCCCGCGCAGGCGGGAATCCATCGGAAATCCTAAGAAATAGATGTTTGAAAAACAGTTGCCGAGATTCAAAAGGTGGATTCCCGCCTGCGCGGGAATGACGGTAGCTGAGCAGAAATCTATGCCACGCCGCGCAGCCTGCCCCCTCTCCCGTCCGGCGGGAGAGGGTTGGGGAGAGGGTGGCTCTATGGGCTGCACGAATTTGATTTTG
>JUNU01000386.1 GCA_001067655.1 Neisseria lactamica | reverse complement strand
TGAACGAACAACTCGCCGCCACCGAAAAAACCACCACCGTCGTCGCCGGTAAGAACGTGACCGTCAGCGAAAAAGTGGACGGCAACAACACCGAGTACACCGTCAACGCCGACAAGACCACCCTAAGCCAAGCGGCTAACGGTGCGATTAAAGTCAGCGAAGGTGCGAAAGATGCCGACGGTGTTACCGATTACGCACTGGATTTGACCGACGAAGCCAAAGCCGACATCGCCAAAGGCGTAGCAGCGAAAGACGCGGTGGACAACAAAGGTCTGACCTTTGCCGCCGACAACGGCACGACCGGTGCGAAGAAACTGGGTGACAGCCTGAGCGTCAAAGGCGACGGCAACATCCTGACCCGCGCCGATGAAAACGGCATCGGCTTCTCGCTGGCCGACAAGATTACCGTCGGCAAAGCAGGCAAAGGCAACAAACCGCTCGTGATCGACGGTACCGCCGGTCTGATTTCCGGTCTGAGCAACACCACTCTGGGCGGTGCGGACTTTGCCACTAAAGGTCAAGCTGCAAGCGAAGAGCAGTTGAACGCAACCCAAGCTAACCTGGCGAACTTGCTCGGCGGTAACGCAGCCAACGACAAAGGCAACGTTACCACTACCGACATCGGCGGTACAGGCAAAGACAACGTCCACGATGCCATTGCCGCAGTGAAAGAAACTGCCGACAAAGGCTGGAACCTGAACGCCAACGACGAAACCTCGTCTGAAAAAATCGGTGCAGGCGACACCGTGACCTTCAAAGAAGGCAAAAACGTCAAAGTCAGCCGCAACGGTAAGAACATCACCGTAGCGACTTCAGACGACGTCTCCTTCGACAAGGTTACCGTAGGCGGCAGCGTCCTGACCGACAACGGACTGACTGTGGGCAATGGCAAAGCAGGCAAACCTGTCAGCCTGACTAAAGACGGTCTGAACAACGGCGGCAACAAAGTGTCCGACATCGCCGCAGGCGAAGCCGACACCGACGCAGTGAACGTTGCACAGCTTAAAGCAGCCGCAGCGAAAGCCACGTCCAAAGTAGACAGCGGCAACGACAACATCGTCGTCACACCAGAGCAAAATGCCGACGGCAGCACCACTTACAAAGTGGCGACCGCACCTAACCTGAAAGCCGACAGCTTCACCGCAGGCGATACCGTTGTGAACAAC
>JUNU01000385.1 GCA_001067655.1 Neisseria lactamica | reverse complement strand
TAAATCAGGACAAGGCGAGGCAACGCCGTACTGGTTTAAAGTTAATCCACTATAGTGATAAAGAGGTCGTCTGAAAACAAGTTTGGCGGTTTCAGACGACCCTTTTGTTTAATCCGGTTAACTTGTTTCGGGTTTTGATAAAATAAGAAACTATACCGCTCAGGCTCAATCTAATGACGCTAAACATAAATCCCAACAGTTTTGCATAAAATCTCCTATACTGCCCGTTATGACATTTACGGGCAACCCCATTCTAAAAACATCCTCACGGAGCAAACTCATGGCAAAAAAATATTTCGGCACGGACGGCGTGCGAGGCGAAGTCGGTCAATTTCCGATTACCCCTGATTTCGTATTGAAACTCGGTTATGCGGCGGGGCAGGTGTTGGTGCAGCATGACGGCGGACAGAAGCCGACCGTCCTGATCGGCAAAGACACGCGCATTTCCGGCTATATGCTCGAAGCCGCGCTGGTGGCGGGTTTTACCGCCGCAGGTGTCAACGTCATCCAAACCGGCCCGCTGCCTACGCCGGGCGTGGCTTATCTGACCCGCGCGCTGCGTTTGTCCGCCGGCGTGATGATTTCCGCGTCGCACAACGTCTATTCCGACAACGGCATCAAATTCTTTGCCGAAGGCGGCGTGAAACTGAGCGATGAAATCGAGTTGGAAATCGAAGCCAAAATCGACGAGGAAATGAAAACCCAGCCGTCTGCCCGCCTCGGACGCGCCCGCCGTATCAATGGTGCGGACGACCGCTACATCGAATTTTGCAAATCCACCTTCCCCAGCCATTTGGATTTGCGCGGTCTGAAATTGGTGGTCGATACCGCACATGGCGCAGGCTATGACGTTGCGCCCAAAGTGTTCCACGAACTCGGCGCGCAAGTCGTCAGCATCGGCGACGAACCGAACGGCTACAACATCAACGAAAAATGCGGCGCGACCCATCCCAAAGCCTTGCAGGCCGCCGTATTGCAAAACGAAGCCGACTACGGCATTGCGTTGGACGGCGACGGCGACCGCCTGATGATGGTCGACCGAAACGGTAAAGTGTACGACGGCGACAGCCTGATTTACGTCATCGCCAAAGCCCGCGCTCGCGAAGGCATCAACATCGGCGGCGTGGTCGGTACGGTCATGACCAATATGGCGATGGAAATCGCCCTGAAAGAGCAGGGCGTCGATTTCTGCCGTGCCAAAGTCGGCGACCGCTATGTGTTGGAACAGCTGAACCAACGCGGCTGGCTCATCGGCGGCGAAGCCAGCGGCCATATTTTGTGCATGGACAAACACAACACCGGCGACGGCATCATCTCCGCGCTGCAGGTTTTGGCGGCGCTGCAAATCCTGAACCAAGACCTCGCCACCGTTTGCGCCGATTGGCAGCCGTATCCGCAAACCATGATCAACGTGCGCATCCAAAAAGGTCAGAAATGGCAGGAAGCCTCGAAAGACGTGTTGGCAGAAGTGGAAAAAGAACTCGAAGGCAAAGGCCGCGTCGTGTTGCGCGCATCGGGTACCGAGCCGGTCGTGCGCGTCATGGTCGAAGCGCGTCAGGCGGACTGGGCGAAAAAAGGCGCGGAACGCATCGCAGCAGCCATCACCGGCAAGCAGTAATGCCGTCGAAAAATCAATAGGTTTTTAGCAAACCTTGAAACTGCCGTCATTTCCGTACAAGCGGAAATGACGGTACAGTGGATTGATTTTAAATCAGGGCAAGGAGGAGAAAGCTATGTCGGTTTAAGGTTAATCCATTGTGTTTTTTTAGGATTCGAGGTCGTCTGAAACTCATCAGTCCATATTGTTCACGCCTATTTTCATAACCTGCCTTGTTATTTCTTTCAGACGACCCTATCTTTGGTAAAATACAACATTCAGTTCAAATGAATTTCCCCCCCACATTACAACCGACGGATACGCCATGTTTGCCTTTTTAGAAGACCTTTTTGCCAATTACGGCTATGCAGCTGTGTTTTTCGTTTTGGTCATTTGCGGCTTTGGCGTACCGATTCCCGAAGATTTGACGCTGGTGACAGGCGGCGTGATTTCCGGCTTGGGGCACACCAATTCGCATTGGATGGTTGTCGTCGGTATGCTCGGCGTGTTGGCGGGCGACGGATTTATGTTTGTCGCCGGACGCGTGTGGGGGCAGAAAATCCTTAAGTTCAAACCGATTGCCCGCGTGATGACGCCGAAGCGTTACGCGCAGGTGCAGGAGAAATTCGACAAATACGGCAACTGGGTATTGTTCGTCGCCCGCTTCATGCCCGGTTTGCGTACCGCCGTTTTCGTGACCGCAGGCATCAGCCGCAAAGTTTCCTATACCCGCTTCATCCTGATGGATGGGCTTGCCGCGTTGATTTCCGTACCGGTGTGGATTTATTTGGGCGAATACGGCGCAAACAACATCGATTGGCTGATGGCAAAAATGCACAGCCTGCAATCCGGCATCTTCGTTGTTTTGGGTATATTGGCAGTAGTTTTGGCATGGTTCTGGTGGAAAAAACGCCAACGCCTTCAGTTCTACCGTACCAAGTTGAGCGAAAAGCGGGCGGAGCGCAAAGCTGCCAAGGCAGCCAAAAAAGCCGCGCAAAGCGAACAATAAAATCAAGCACCCTGAAAAGTCTGCCGATATTCAATAGTTTCCGTGTTTTTTTATCCAAAGCGGTGTCTCCTGCGTTGGAAATTCTCGCAAGGCCTCTGACCTTGTTGCGGTTTCCGTCTTGAGTCTCACGCTTCGTGAATATAGTGGATTAACAAAAATCAGGACAAGGCGACGAAGCCGCAGACAGTACA
>JUNU01000384.1 GCA_001067655.1 Neisseria lactamica | reverse complement strand
ATAGTACGGCAAGGCGAGGTAACGCCGTACTGGTTTAAAGTTAATCCACTATATTCATCGAATCAAGCGTAGTTTTTCTTAATTCGTTCAAGTGGAATTGAAAATATGAAAATCATTGATACCACCATTCCCGAAGTCAAACTTTTAGAACCGCAAGTCTTCGGCGACGCGCGCGGCTTCTTTATGGAAACCTTCCGCGACGAATGGTTTAAGGCCAACGTCTGCGACCGCACCTTCGTACAGGAAAACCATTCCAAATCAGGCAAAGGCGTATTGCGCGGCCTGCATTACCAAACCGAAAACACGCAAGGCAAACTCGTCCGCGTTGTTGTCGGCGAAGTGTTTGACGTTGCCGTCGATATGCGCAAAGGTTCGCCGACTTTCGGCAAATGGGCGGGCGAAATCCTGTCGGCGGAAAACAAACGCCAACTGTGGGTGCCAGAAGGTTTTGCACACGGCTTTTACGTTTTGAGCGATGAAGCCGAATTCGTTTACAAATGCACGGACTATTACAACCCGAAAGCCGAACATTCGCTGATTTGGAACGACCCGACCGTCGGCATCGAATGGCCGCTGCAAAGCGAACCCAACCTGTCGCCCAAAGACTTGGCAGGTAAAATCTTGGCAGAAGCCGCAACCTTTTAAGGTCGTCTGAAAACGATTGCAGGCGGTTATCTTATTTGCCCTTATGCAGCAGAATCAGGATAATGCGCCTGCATCGATTATTTTCAAACCCAAACGGCAAACACCATGAATTTTTACGATTTACTGATTTCTCCGTTCGCAGAGTTCGATTTCATGCGTTATGCGCTGGCATCGATATTCTGTCTGGCACTCAGTGCCGCACCTGTCGGCGTCTTCCTCGTGATGCGCCGCATGAGCCTGGTTGGAGACGCATTAAGTCATGCCGTTTTGCCCGGAGCCGCGATAGGTTATATTTTCGCCGGTTTGAGCCTGCCGGCAATGAGTATCGGCGGCTTTGTTGCCGGCATGCTGATGGCTCTTTTGGCAGGATTGGTCAGCCGTTTTACCTCCTTGAAAGAAGACGCCAACTTTGCCGCATTTTATTTGAGCAGTCTGGCAATCGGCGTCATCTTGGTCAGCAAACAAAAAGACGGCAGCGTAGATTTGCTGCATTTGTTGTTCGGTTCCGTCTTGGCAGTGGACATCCCTGCATTACAACTGATTGCCATCGCCGCCAGCGTAACGATTGCCGTCTTGGCAATCATCTACCGCCCCTTAGTCTTGGAGAGCATCGATCCCCTGTTTCTAAAAGCCGTTGGCGGGAAAGGCGGCTTTTGGCATGTCGCGTTTCTCGTGTTGGTAGTCATGAATCTGGTTGCTGGCTTTCAAGCACTCGGCACGCTGATGTCAGTCGGTTTGATGATGTTGCCCGCCATTACCGCGCGCTTGTGGGCAAAAAATATGGGCATGTTGATTTTATTGTCAGTCTTGCTGGCACTCTTCTGCGGCTTTGCGGGCTTACTGTTTTCGTATCACGTCGAAATACCGTCCGGCCCCGCCATCATTTTGTGTTGCGGCGTCTTATACACCCTGTCCGTCATCTTCGGCAGCGAAGGCGGCATATTGACCAAATGGATACGCGGCAAAAAACACCGCACCGCTTGACGACAAGCCATACTCTAAAAACCAATCAAACCATAAATTCATTGTTCCTGATTCAGCTTCATTACCCAACTGAAATAAAAGGTCGTCTGAAAACCATCCCTTTGGTTTTCAGACGACCTTTTGCTATGAATTCCATTCCCCTACCCTCGTTTTTCCCATTACAGTACAAAATTCGATTATTCCCGTTCCAACCTTGAATTTCATGTAAAAAATAGTAATAATAAGCCCTTTTCCAGCAGACCATACTGCCCGACCAACTCCCCTCAAGAAAGCACGAAACATGGCGTTAATCGTACATAAATACGGCGGCACATCAGTAGGCTCGCCCGAACGCATTAAAAACGTAGCCAAACGTGTCGCCAAAGCCCGCGCCGAAGGACACGACATCGTTGTCGTCGTATCCGCCATGAGCGGCGAAACCAACCGCCTGGTTGCGCTGGCGCACGAAATGCAGGAGCATCCCGATCCGCGCGAGCTGGACGTAGTCTTGTCCACCGGCGAACAAGTGACCATCGGCCTTTTGGCAATGGCATTGAAAGACATCGGCGTGGATGCCAAAAGCTACACCGGCTGGCAGGTCGCCCTCAAAACCGATACTTCCCACACCAAAGCCCGCATCGAAAGCATCGATGACGAAAAAATGCGCGCCGACCTCGCCGAGGGCAAAGTCGTCATCGTTGCCGGCTTCCAAGGCATCAGCAGCGAAGGCAATATTTCCACGCTCGGACGCGGCGGTTCCGACACCTCCGCCGTCGCGCTCGCCGCGGCCCTCAAAGCAGACGAATGCCAAATCTATACCGACGTAGACGGCGTTTACACCACCGACCCCCGCGTCGTGCCTGAAGCGCGCCGCATGGATACGGTTACATTTGAAGAAATGATCGAACTGGCAAGCCTCGGTTCGAAAGTTTTGCAAATCCGTTCAGTAGAATTCGCCGGAAAATACAAAGTGCGCCTGCGCGTACTGAGCAGCCTGCAAGACGGCGGCAACGGCACCTTAATTACCTTTGAAGAGGACGACAACATGGAAAGAGCTGCCGTAACCGGTATTGCATTCGATAAAAACCAAGCCCGCATCAACGTGCGTGGCGTACCCGACAAACCCGGCGTCGCCTACCAAATTTTAGGCGCGGTTGCCGATGCCAACATTGAAGTCGATATGATCATCCAAAATGTCGGCAGCGAAGGCACCACTGATTTCTCCTTCACCGTACCGCGCGGCGATTACAGACAAACCATCGAAATCCTGTCCAAACTGCAAGACAGCATAGGCGCAGCCGCCATCGACGGCGACGACACCGTATGCAAAGTCTCCGCAGTCGGCTTGGGTATGCGTTCGCACGTCGGCGTTGCTGCCAAAATCTTCCGCACCCTCGCCGAAGAAGGCATCAACATCCAAATGATTTCCACCTCAGAAATCAAAGTTTCCGTCTTAATTGACGAGAAGTACATGGAACTTGCCACCCGCGTCCTGCATAAAGCGTTTGATTTGGGTTAATCGGGTTATATGTTTGAAAGGTCGTCTGAAATTTTATTTTCAGACGACCTTTTTTATGAGAAACCGTAGGTTGGAATCTATATCCGATAATATTTTCTTAGCTGTTTATCGGATATCTCCTCCATAAGCAAAACCTAAAAAGTAGTAATTAATTTTAGAATTCTGACAAGGTATAGGATATATGTGGAATATTAAAGATATTGAATATGATGAATTAGTTCGATTCTTAAGGAATAAAAAATTCTATGCTGCACCTTTTAACATAAAAGATGATCAAATTAAGATAATCCATGATGGTGATTTAGCTACTTATTTTGCAACTGATGATTCAGAAGAATTTTTTCAAGATTGGCAATCTTTGTGGGAAGACCAGTTAGTCAATTTAAATATTTACGGAAATAGCAACATACTATCCAAAATTAATCATTTTTTGGAAGAAGAATTAAATTATTCAAAGGACTTTTGTGGCGCAACCAAAAAAGTTGGTTATGATGCTGGTACGGAAATTTCCCTCCTTTTTAATAATATGGAGGGAGATATGCTAAAACTTTTATTATGCGTTGCCCATAATAAAACATCTCCATTTATTGAAAAAATGAGGCTAATTTATCTCAATAATGGTTTTCCATGTGGATATGAAGGTTCCTATCCTAATGGAAAATTTGTGGTCTTTTCTAATAAATAAATTATCAGCAGTCTGTAGGTTAATCTGTGATATCTGAAGAGAGTTTAAGCAGATTTGGGGTGTTATTCATAAAAATATTTTTAAGTTTGCTATATCAATACCCAATAATTGGATTCCCTCTCCAAGGTCGTCTGAAAATAAGAAACCTTTTTTACCACCGTCGGACTAACAGATTATCAACACAATATTTAAGGAGCTTTATGACTGCTTTCATCCGTTTCGTTTCAGTGTTGCTGACCGCATCCGCATTGACTGTCAGCATAAGTGCCGCTGCCAAACCTGTTGCAGGAAAACGCGTCGCGGTGCAGTCTTCCAAAGGCAAGGTCATGCTGCCCGCCGATTATGCCAAAATGATCAACGACTTTCCCGAGCCTGATCCGAAACTGCTGGAGCCGTTCCCCATTTCAAATGTGAAATCGCCATACGGACGGGCGGATTTGGTTAAATTTTTCGAAATCGTTTTACAGTCTCATTCGGAATTGATGACGGCACAAGATGAATTTAACCGGGCCGGAGAAAATTCGACACATTCTCCAGAATTTTTTGAAGCTGCAAAAAAGCTGGCTGATGAGTGGAAAAAAGTTACCGGAAGATTTTTGGATGCTGATTTCCGCGATCCTGAAATTAAAGCAGTGGTCAACCGGAGGGTCGAAATCAATATATTGGCAAGTCATGTTTTGGAATATTTGATAAAACATCAAAAAACCTTGATGGGTAAAGGAGAAAAAAAACCTGAAATAAACCGATTGGATGTAATGGCTTTTCTAGAAAAACGAAATAAAGCTCAAGAAGGAGTTAAGAAAAGCAATGCAGAAATATTGAAAGCCGTCCGTGCATTAAAGAAAAAATATTCCCTATAATCCCCCCAAAGGTCGTCTGAAAACGCTACCGAAGCCATTTCAGACGACCTTTTTGCAAACTGATTGATAACATATTAAAACCATATCCCAAGCCTGCCGAAATATGCCATAATAGCCACGCAGCGCGCTTTTGCGCCGCATTCGAAAAGAAAAACCTAACCTACAAGAGAATATCCCATGACTAGCAAAGCCACCATTATCTACACCCATACCGACGAAGCCCCCGCGCTGGCGACCCAATCCCTGCTGCCGATTGTGCAGGCGTTTACCCGCCATGCCGGTATCGAAGTCAAAACCAGCGATATTTCCCTGTCCGGCCGCATTCTGGCGGCGTTCCCCGAACATCTGACCGAAGCGCAGCGCGTACCCGACGCGCTTGCCGAGTTGGGCGAACTGGTGAAACAGCCCGACGCCAACGTGATCAAACTGCCGAACATCAGCGCGTCCGTACCGCAACTGACCGCCGCAATTAAAGAATTGCAGGCCAAAGGCTTTGTCGTCCCCGACTATCCCGCCGACCCGCAAACCGATGAAGAAAAAGCCGTGCGCGAACGTTACGACCGCATCAAAGGTAGCGCGGTCAACCCTGTCCTACGCGAAGGCAACTCCGACCGTCGCGCGCCGAAAGCAGTGAAAAACTTTGCGAAAAAAAATCCGCACAGCATGGGCGCATGGACGAAAGACTCCAAAACCCATGTTGCCACCATGCAAAGCGGAGACTTTTTCCATAATGAACAATCCGTTACCGTACCCGATGCGACTTCCGTATCCATCGTGTTCACCGATAAACAAGGCAACAAGAAAGAGTTGCGCGAGCCCGTCGCCCTGAAAGCCGGCGAAATTATCGACGCGACCGTGATGAGCAAAAAAGCCCTGCTCGCCTTCCTTGCCGAACAAGTGAAAGATGCAAAAGCAAAAGGCGTTTTGTTCTCGCTGCACATGAAAGCCACCATGATGAAAGTGTCCGACCCGATTATCTTCGGACACGCCGTCAAAGTGTTCTTCGCGCCTGTATTTGAAAAATTCGGCGACAAACTGGCTGCCGCAGGCGTCAACGTCAACAACGGCTTCGGCAACCTGCTGGCCAATCTGGACAAACTGGATGCAGACACCCGCGCTGCCGTTGAAGCTGAAATCGCCGCCGTTTACGCCGCCAACCCTGATTTGGCGATGGTCGATTCTGACAAAGGCATCACCAACCTGCACGTCCCCAGCGACGTCATCGTCGATGCTTCTATGCCTGCGATGATTCGTAACTCCGGCCGTATGTGGGATAAAGACGGCAAAGCGCAAGACACCAAAGCCGTGATTCCCGACAGCAGCTACGCAGGCGTTTATCAGGCGACCATCGACTTCTGCCGCGAACACGGCGCGTTCGATCCGACGACCATGGGTACCGTGCCCAACGTCGGCCTGATGGCGCAGGCAGCCGAAGAATACGGTTCGCACAATAAAACCTTCGAAATCGAAGCCGACGGCCAAGTTCAAGTCATTGATGCGGCGGGCAAAGTCCTAATGCAGCACGAAGTTGAGGCAGGCGACATCTGGCGTATGTGCCAAACCAAAGACGCGCCCGTCAAAGACTGGGTACAACTCGCCGTCAACCGCGCCCGCCTGAGCAACACGCCCGCCGTGTTCTGGCTCGACGAAAACCGTCCGCACGATAAAAGCCTGCTCGCCAAAGTCAAAGCCTACCTTGCCGAACTGGATACCGACGGCCTCGACATCCGCGTTCTCGCCCCCGAAGAAGCCGCCAAGTTCAGCTTGGGTCGTCTGAAAAACGGCGAAGACACCATTTCCGTAACCGGTAACGTCCTGCGCGATTATCTGACCGACCTGTTCCCGATTTTGGAACTCGGCACCAGCGCGAAAATGCTGTCTATCGTTCCCCTCATGAACGGCGGCGGTATGTTTGAAACCGGCGCGGGCGGCTCCGCACCGAAACACGTTCAACAGTTCCTCGAAGAAAACCACCTGCGCTGGGACTCGCTAGGCGAATTCCTCGCACTCGCCGTATCGTTTGAACATCTGGCGCAAAAAACCGGCAACACCAAAGCCCAAGTCCTCGCCGATACACTCGATGCCGCTACCGAAAAACTGTTGTTGAACGACAAATCGCCCAAACGCAAAGCAGGCGAACTCGACAACCGCGGCAGCCATTTCTACCTCACCCTCTATTGGGCGCAAGAACTGGCAGCGCAGGATAAAGACACGGAATTGAAAGCAGCGTTTGCGCCGCTGGCAGAAACCCTGACCGCCGACGAAGCGAAAATCGTTGCCGAGCTTTCCTCCGTACAAGGCAAAGCAGCCGACATCGGCGGCTACTACGCCCCCGACGCAGCCAAAGCCGCCCAGGCCATGCGTCCGAGCGCAACGTTCAATCAGGCATTGGCAAAGCTGTAAAAGCATTAAGATAAAGCTGTAAACATGAAAGGTCGTCTGAAAACCTGTATTCAACAGTTTTCAGACGACCTTTTTAATCTTTCCAAAGCACCAACTTGCCTTTAGCAAATGAGCAAGAATTTGAACAAGATGGCGAAGTTACGAACCGTAGAGATGAGGCTCATACTTTACCCTCTCAGAAATTCTTTTTTAAATTTAGACGGCAACTCTGATTCGAATTTCATTCATCTCTCCGTCTCATGCGATATTGCAGCACATTTTAAACAATACAAAAAACTAAAGACCGTCCGAAAAAGCGGGCGGTCTTAAAATATTGGTAGGAATCTCAGCATTATTCCTTAGCGTGCTTGCGGTGTAGTCAGTGCAACTGGTTTTCCAGTGAACGAAGCACGTTTTGCGGCTTGAAAGATAGCCAATCGTCTACGATGTTGCATCATTATTTCCTTTCTTTTTCTATTATTTGGATTATTCCCGGTTCTACAAACCGGATGCCCTACCTATACCATTTATTTTTTCAAATAAAATACAGTACAGTTATTGTGAGATGCTATGAGACACATCATAGATGCTTTAGCCGTTGATGAATAGAGGATTTTTGTAAATTTATGATTTTATTCTTTAATCGGAAAATAAAGACGGACTGACCTGATTGGGTAGCGCCAGTCCGTTTTTATATTATTCCGTCAATAAATTTAATGCTTCCCGATATTTATCAACTGTTTTCTGAATAACATCACTAGGGACTTCCGGCGCGGGGGCTTTCTTGTTCCAACCGCTTTGCTCCAACCAATCTCGAACAAATTGCTTGTCAAAAGATGGCGGATTGGTGCCGACTTGATATTGATCCGCTGGCCAAAAGCGGCTGGAATCGGGCGTCAGTACTTCATCCATTAGGGTTAACGTACCGTTTTCATCCAGCCCAAATTCGAATTTGGTATCGCATATGATGATACCACGTGATTTTGCATATTCTGCGGCTTCCGTATAAAGCTGAATCGCTTTAGCGCGTACCTCAGCCGCCAGCTCTTTACCGATAATGCGTTCACATTCTTCAAAACTGATATTTTCATCATGATCGCCGACGGCAGCTTTGGTGGACGGAGTAAAAATCACTTCCGGAAGCTGCTGCGCTTCTTTCACCCCTTCGGGAAGTTTGATGCCGCAGACAGAACCGTTTTTTTGGTAATCTTTCCACCCGCTGCCCGCTAAATAACCGCGCACAATCGCCTCTACTTTGACAGGGGTCAGTTTCTTGGCGACAACCGCACGTTTCTCAATGGCTTTGGCTTCATGTTCAGGCAACACGTCATAAACCGTGTCGCCGGTAAAATGATTGGGCATGATATGCGCCAGTTTTTTAAACCAGAAATTGGAAATCTGCGTCAGAATTTCTCCTTTCCTCGGAATCGGATTGTCTAAAATCACATCAAATGCAGACAATCGGTCGGATGCGACCATCAACATGCGCTTGCTGTCGATTTCGTATAAATCTCGCACTTTTCCGGAGTAAATCTTTTTCAAGTTAATTTCGGACATTTCGGGTTTCTCCCTTCGCTGACTCGGTTTAAACAGGATTCCGTTATTTTATCCGAATTTGGATTTTTGGGTCAGATTGTTTACAAAATAGGTCGTCTGAAAACGCTTTGCACGGATGCAGACGCTTTCAAACGACCTTATCAATCCTAAGTATAGCTAATCAGAGATTAGATGCTAGGAACTTGGGTTTGTTGTTGGATACTGTTTACAGCTGACAGAGAGTAGTAATCGCCATGACCGGTTACTTCGTAAGTGCTGCCATCGGCAAACTTGAAGTTTTCGATCTTATGGTTGTTACCGGAGAACCAGTCGTCAATGGTAACAGTGTCACCGCCGCCGACAGATACGGTCAGGCTGTTGCCTGTTTTGCTCAACAACACGTCGGAAGCAGAAATACCTTTGCCGAATTGCAGGGTATCGTTACCGCTTTCGTCTTGGATGGTGTCGCGACCGTAACCTTTATCGAAGAAGTAGGTATCGTCGCCGGTACCGCCGATCAGGACATCGTTGCCGATGCCGCCGTCGAGGTAGTCGTTACCGTCTTTACCAACCAGGCAATCATCGCCTGCCAAGCCGTACAGGTGGTTGTTGCCGGAGTTGCCGTTGATGTCGTTGTTCAGAGCGTTACCGGTACCGTTGATGTTGCCGGAACCTTGCAAGAACAGGTGTTCAACGTTGTCAGTCAGGGTGTAGTCGATTACGCTGCGAACGGTATCGATACCGCCGTTAGCATTACCGTATTCGATAACTTGGTCGCCTTTGTGGTCAACAAAGTAAACGTCATTACCATCACCACCGCGCATGATGTCAGCGTCAGAACCGCCGTTCAGGTAGTCATTACCGTCACCGCCTTGCAGGTAGTCTTTACCGCCTTGACCGTACAGGGAGTCACCGTTGTTGTCACCTTGCAGAGTGTCGTTACCGTCACCACCGTAAATCACGTCAGCACCGTCGCCACCGTAGATAACGTCATCACCGCCTGTACCGTAAATGGTATCTTTCTTATCAGTACCTACGGTTTTGGTCAGACCGTCTTTATCTTTGGTTGAACCATCGACATGGATAATGTTACCCGGATTTTTGTCGTCATGGCCGTAAGTATTTTGTTGGTTTTGGTCATCAACGCAATCTTTGCAGTCTTTGTCGTTAGGTTTAGGCTGCGGTTTTGGTTGTGGTTTAGGTTGCGGCTGCGGTTGAGGCTGCGGTTGGGGTTTAGGCTGCGGCTGAGGTTGTGGCTGCGGCTTAGGTTGGGGTTGTGGGTGGGGTTGAGGTTGTGGTTTTGGCTCAACCGGTGGGCAGTAAGGATCAACATGCTTTGGAGGAACCGGTTTTGGAGCCGGTTTAGGGTAATAAGGTTTACCCGGGTTACAGTTGAAATCGATGATGATGCATTTGTACGCAGGTTTCGGCGGAGGGCAGTAGGCGCCATGACCGAATTTGCCGTGAGGCATTTTGAAGCCGTGTGAAGAACCGTAGTTATGGAAACCGCCTTTGTAACCGAAACCGCCATGGCTCGGTGGGCAGTAAGGATTGTACGGTTTGACCGGAGGGCAATATGCGTTGAAGTGGCCTTTGGATGAGTAGCCGCCATAATGATAAGTCATAATAAATCACTCCCAGAATATAATTAAGAAGCATAGGCCTTTTGACAAAAATACAGGCCAGCCAAACTGCCTACATTGTTATTTTAGTGATATTTCGCAGAAAACTTACATTCTCGTCGCTAACGGTATAAATTTGGGATAAGTGGAAACTAATTTTTCCATGAGAATGAACAATATTACATTGGAAACTACCTTTATTATTTCCTCAAAAATGCAATATTATGATTATTTTAATCAAATGAAAAAACAATACGCAATTGAAATATTATTCATATATTTCAATGGTTTTTTAAAAATTGCTAGTTTTTACTCAATTCCGCTTGGTTTTAATTCAATTGGAAATCTTCCTTCCTTCCTTACCTATCAATACTTTATCGTTTTACCAGCCATTTTGACATCTGAATATAATTTAAATATTTTTACACTAAAATTTTATCTTTACAAATCAAACAGATAAATCAGAAAACTATACCAATCTTGATTAATAAACAATAATTCGTTGCAAAATGACAAAAGGGTCGTCTGAAACTGCATATTTTCAGACGACCCTTTTGAGTACCACTCAAATCCATTGGCTGCTAAACTGTATCAAAATTGCACCCGTTGCGCATTGGAAATTTCACGTTCGTTCTCAATACTGAAATTTGCCCGCACATACTGCCCAAAAAGTTTCGCGGTCATACTTTGCGGGAAACGCCTCAACGTAGCGTTATAGGTGCGGACAGCCTGAATATAGTTACTCCTTGCTTGATTAATCCGGTTTTCCGCCTCTTCAAGACGCGTAGTCAGACGCTGATAATCCAAGCTTTCCGCCAAAAGCGGATAATGGTCTGAAATCAGTGTCATTTGCGTCAAAATTCCGCTCAATTCTCCCTGAACCTCCTGAAAACGCTTCAATTTCGCCGGGTTGGCAGCCTCCTCCAAATTCAGATTCATACGGACCGCCCGACTTTGAACGTCAGACAACTTGAACAAAATATCCTCTTCAGGGCCGGCATACGTCTTAACGACATTCGATAAATCGGACACCAATGCCGAACGCTGACCGTATTGCTTCATCACTTCCACCCAAGCATGTTTGATATCCTGTGCTTGAGCATGCATCACATAATAGCTGCGCCCGACAATACCTATTACCAATGCGACCAATACTATCGGACACCATTTTTTCCACATCAACCACATACTCCGTTACTCAACATTGCTTACCGTATTTAGTTTTCAGACGACCCCAATCTTCATAAGAGGTCGTCTGAAAATCACCAAACAGTATATCGCTAAGCTACCCTTACCCAGATAAAAATCAAACAAACAAAATTATTTTCAGATAATCGGTATCCCCATGAAGTTTGCACTATAATATATCAGGCATTGACAGATTCCGTACTGCACCAGACTTTTATCAGCCCTCCTGCAAAAATCAACATGAATTCAGGCTCAAGCCGACTTTCCATCTCTTTCAAAAACAAGCGGAGGTCGTCTGAAATTGGTCGTCTGAAAATAGAAAAGTGCAAACATCCTACCCTTAATTTGCAAAAGGTCTATTTCACAAAATGGTCTTATTGGCGTTTTAAACATCTGCTAAAACTGCCTTCCAATCTGCTTTGTCTTGAATGTAATGTTCTACGTTCCCAAATATTTATTCGGACACGCACCCAAATCATTCCAATTGCCGTCCTTTTGATTCGGCAATACCGTTTTTAAAACTTTCAAACGAGGAGACACCCTATGCGAACCCTATTAACCGGTTCAAAAGGACAATTGTCGCGCTGCTTCCGCGACCGCCTGCCTGAAAATTGGGAATTGATTGCCACTGATTCGGCATCCTTGGATATTACCGATGCCGAAGCCGTTCGCAATATGGTTCAAAGCTTCCAACCCGACGCCATAGTCAACGCGGCGGCCTTTACTGCAGTCGATAAAGCAGAGGCCCATGTCGGCACCGCATTTGCCGTCAACGCCACCGCCGTCCACAACCTCGCCTCTGCCGCCCGCGCCTGCCAAGCCCGCTTTATCCATATCTCTACAGACTATGTGTTCGACGGCACAAACAAGACCCCATACAAAGAGCAAGACTATACCAACCCGCAAAGCGTGTATGGGCGCACTAAAGTCTCAGGCGAACTACTCGCCTTGGCAGCCAATCCGGACAGCGTCATCATCCGTACCTCATGGTTATTCAGCGAATACGGCAACAACTTTGTCAAAACCATGCTCCGACTGGCAGGAGAAAGAGACAATCTCTCCATCGTCCATGACCAAACAGGCTGCCCCACCTACGCCGGCGACCTTGCCCAAGCCATCATTACTTTGCTGCAGCAACCCGTTGCCCCACGGGGTATTTATCACTACGGCGGCAATAAATCGGTAACATGGTATGAATTTGCCCAAGCCATTTTCCAAGCAGCACAACAGCAAGACCCTCATTTTAAAATTCCGCAACTGAACGCCATCACGACCGACCAATACCCCCTACCCGCCCCGCGTCCTGCTTACAGCATTATGGACTGCCAAAAAATAGAAAAAGAATGCGGCATCAAGGCATCCGATTGGCAAAAAGCGTTAAATGAAATCATCGGCAAGCTGGATAACTAATCAGCATCCTCTGCCGTATAAAACAAAAGACCGCAACAAACGAAGCGGTCTTTTGTTTTACTCAAGATATACTGGCAGCAGAACAGAAATATCGTATCACCATTATCAACTCTTTCTCGTAAAGTCGTCTGAAATTTCAGACGACCTATAGTGGATTAAATTTAAATCAGGACAAGGCGACGAAGCCGCAGACAGTA
>JUNU01000383.1 GCA_001067655.1 Neisseria lactamica | reverse complement strand
GCGACGAAGCCGCAGACAGTACAAATAGTACGGCAAGGCGAGGCAACGCCGTACCGGTTTAAAGTTAATCCACTATATTTGAAAACGGTAGGTTTGACTCCATAAAAATAGTTTCTTCTATATTTGTCATTCTGCCTTGAATTTGCTGCATTCTTCCTATAAAACCGATTGGTTGCAAATTGTCAGGCTGCTTTGGCATCTGTAGAATCGCAGGTCGTCTGAAAAGTCGATGTTGACTGTATTAGCTTGAGGATAAAGAAAAATGCCGGAATTGCCCGAGGTGGAAACGACTTTGCGCGGTATCAGCCCGCATATTCAAGGTAAAAAGGTGGCGGATGTCGTGTTGCGCCAAACCAAGCTGCGTTGGCAGGTCAATCCGCAGTTGGCGGAGCTTTTGGCGGGGCAGGAGGTATTGAATTGCCGTCGGCGGGCGAAATATCTGATTATCGGTTTTGCAACGGGTATTTTGTTGATTCATCTGGGTATGTCGGGCAGCTTACGGATTTTTACGGACGGCGATGCGCGGGTTGAGCATCCTGATAAACACGACCATGTGGACATTGTGTTTGCGGACGGAACGGTGTTGCGCTATCGCGACCCGCGTAAGTTTGGCGCGATTTTGTGGTATGAAGGCATTGCCGAGCATCATCCGCTCCTTGAAAAACTGGGCCCCGAGCCGCTTTCAGACGACTTCTCCGCCGAGTATCTGTACCGAAAATTTAAAACACAAAAACGCGCGGTCAAGCTGGCTCTGATGGACAATGCCGTCGTGGTCGGCGTGGGCAATATTTATGCGAACGAAAGCCTGTTTAAATCGGGCATCTCGCCGCACCGCCCTGCGGACAAGGTTAAGAAAAAAGAATGCGCCGTCTTGGTGGAAACGATTAAAGCGGTATTGCAGCGCGCGATTGAAACCGGCGGCAGTACGTTGCGCGACTTTGTCAACAGCGACGGCAAAAGCGGCTATTTCCAGCAGGAATATACGGTGTACGGCAGGCACAACGAACCCTGCGTCCGTTGCGGCGGTTTGGTGCAGAAGGAAGTTTTGGGGCAGCGCGGGACGTTTTATTGTCCGAACTGCCAAAAATAATGTATGAACCTGTTTTCAGACGACCTCTTTGTCATCTGGGTCGTCTGAAAATTTTATTGATATGATTTGATACACATAAGACGAAAAGAAAAACAGTTATGCACTCACGAAAAGCACCGTTTTTTACCCGTTTAGGCAGGTTGTTCCGCCTGACGGGATGGCTGTTCCGAACCGGAAGGCATTTGCGCCGTATCGATGCCGGCAACCCTGCCGAACGCGATCATGCGGTCATCACTCTGGGCAAAGGCGCGCTGGAAGCCTTGGATATCGAATTGGAAATCGGCACGCCGCCCGCGGATAATGTGAAGGGTGTTTTGGTGGCGGCAAACCATGTGTCTTGGCTGGATATTTTCGCCATGAGTGCAGTGTATCCGAGCAGCTTTATCGCCAAGCAGGAAATCAAAGACTGGCCGGTCTTGGGCAAAATGGGGCAAAACGCAGGCACGGTGTTTATCAACCGCAATTCCCGCCGCGATGTCGAGCCGATTAACCAAGCCATTTGCGCCGCGTTGAAAGCCGGGCAGAATGTCAGCTTTTTCCCCGAAGCGCGGACTTCTTTGGGCTTGGATATTTTGCCGTTCAAAGCCGCGCTCTTCCAATCCGCCATCGATGCCGACGCGCCTGTTCAGGCAGTTACGCTGCGCTATTATGATGATACTGGTAAAAGGACGACTGTGCCGTCTTATGCACAAGTCGATTTGGTGCGCTCACTTTGGCGCATCGTTTCCATGAAAAAGCTGCGTATCCGTATCGATTTTGCTGCCCCGATTCGCCCCGGCAAAGACGAAGACCGCTTTATGTTGAAAGACAAAGTAGAAAGCAGCATCCGCGAAGTCGTATTGTCCGATGCACACGATTCCGAAAAATAATTCCAAGCCAGGGGCTTGTTTTCTTTCAGACGACCTCTATTTAAATGAAACGTTCGCAGGTTGGGTTTCATAGCTTCAGGTAATTAATATTATTTGAACTATAAATTATACAAATCAAACTACCTGCGCTAGAATGCACACATTCACTCGTATCATTCCCTAAACCTAAAATTTCAAGGAGATCTAAAATGGCTTTGCAAGATCGTACCGGTCAAAAAGTACCTTCCGTCGTATTCCGTACCCGCGTGGGCGACACTTGGAAAGATGTTTCCACTGATGACTTGTTCAAAGGTAAAAAAGTAGTCGTATTCTCTCTGCCCGGCGCATTTACTCCGACTTGTTCTTCTTCCCACCTGCCGCGTTACAACGAATTGTTCGGCGCGTTCAAAGAAAACGGCGTTGACGCAATCTACTGCGTATCTGTAAACGATACTTTCGTGATGAACGCTTGGGCTGCCGAAGAAGAAGCTGACAACATCTACATGATTCCTGATGGCAACGGCGAATTTACCGAAGGCATGGGCATGCTGGTCGGCAAAGAAGACTTGGGCTTCGGCAAACGCTCTTGGCGTTACTCCATGCTGGTTAACGACGGCGTGGTTGAAAAAATGTTCATCGAGCCTGAAGAGCCGGGTGATCCTTTCAAAGTGTCTGACGCTGACACTATGTTGAAATTCATCGCCCCTGACTGGAAAGCTCAAGAGTCTGTTGCCATCTTCACCAAACCCGGCTGCCAATTCTGCGCTAAAGCTAAAAAAGCTTTGCAAGACAAAGGTCTGTCTTACGAAGAAATCGTATTGGGCAAAGATGCAACTGTTACTTCCGTTCGCGCCATTACCGGCAAGATGACTGCTCCTCAAGTCTTCATCGGCGGCAAATACATCGGCGGCAGCGAAGATTTGGAAGCTTACTTGGCTAAAAACTAATTGCTTGATGCTTAAGACGGTTTGAAAAAGCCGTCTGAACAGAAAAATAGAGTTATTCAGACGATACGCTACACGGTCGTTCTGAATAGCTCTATATTTACAAGTAGAATTTGAGATTATTGTTTTAAATCGAGATTTTTAAAATGGCTATTGATTTTATATTATTGATAGCTTCTTAAAGAGGTCGTCTGAAAACTTGATACGCTTCACGCTGATACCGCTTCGGACGCTCAACAAAAAAAGGACAAAGATTATGAAAAAAATTCAAGCAGATGTCGTCGTAATCGGCGGCGGTACTGCCGGCATGGGCGCGTTTCGCAATGCCCGTTTACATTCGGATAATGTTTACCTGATTGAAAACAACGTGTTCGGCACAACCTGCGCGCGCGTGGGCTGTATGCCTTCCAAACTCTTGATTGCCGCCGCAGAGGCGCGCCATCACGCATTGCATACTGACCCGTTCGGCGTGCATTTGGACAAAGACAGCATTGTCGTCAACGGCGAAGAAGTGATGCACCGCGTCAAATCCGAGCGCGACCGTTTTGTCGGCTTTGTCGTTGCCGATGTGGAAGAGTGGCCTGCCGACAAGCGCATTATGGGTTCGGCTAAATTTATCGACGAGCATACCGTCCAAATCGACGACCATACCCAAATCACGGCAAAAAGTTTCGTGATTGCTACCGGTTCGCGCCCCGTCATCCTGCCGCAGTGGCAGTCTTTGGGCGACCGTTTGATTATCAACGACGACGTTTTCTCATGGGATACGCTGCCTAAGAGCGTTGCCGTGTTCGGACCGGGCGTTATCGGTTTGGAACTGGGTCAGGCATTGCACCGTTTGGGCGTGAAAGTCGAGATTTTCGGCTTGGGCGGCATTATCGGCGGCATTTCCGATCCCGTCGTTTCAGACGAGGCAAAAGCCGTGTTTGGCGAAGAATTGAAACTGCATTTGGATGCTAAAACCGAGGTCAAACTCGATGCGGACGGTAATGTAGAAGTCCATTGGGAGCAGGACGGTGAAAAAGGCGTATTTGTTGCCGAATATATGCTGGCAGCCGTAGGCCGCCGTCCGAACGTTGACAATATCGGTTTGGAAAACATCAATATCGAAAAAGATGAGCGCGGCGTACCCGTTGCGGATCGGCTGACCATGCAAACCAGCATTCCGCATGTCTTTATCGCGGGCGATGCGTCCAACCAACTGCCCCTGCTTCACGAAGCCGCCGACCAAGGCAAGATTGCCGGCGACAATGCGGGCCGCTACCCGAATATCAGCAGCGGTTTGCGCCGCAGCACCATCGGCGTGGTGTTCACCAGTCCGCAAATCGGCTTTGTCGGTTTGAAATACGCGCAGGTTGCCGCACAATACCAACCCGACGAATTTGTCATCGGCGAAGTATCGTTCAAAAACCAAGGCCGCAGCCGCGTGATGCTGGTAAACAAAGGCCATATGCGCCTGTATGCCGAAAAAGCCACCGGCCGCTTCATTGGCGCGGAAATTTTAGGCCCGGCCGCCGAACATTTGGCGCACCTGTTGGCATGGGCGCATCAAATGAAGATGACCGTTCCGCAAATGCTGGATATGCCGTTCTACCATCCCGTTATCGAGGAAGGTCTGCGCACCGCGTTGCGCGATGCCGATGCGAAGTTGAAACAGGCTTGATGGGTTGACCTAATCGGTCTGTTAGAATGAAAGGTCGTCTGAAAACCTGATTTAAGGTTTTCAGACGACCTTTTTGTCTTTGCGTTGCGAAATAAAATCAGTTGCGGCGTCATTGCTGTGTAATGTGTAGTTCGGATATTTGTATCCGACGAATATTTGATGTTTCTGTTTTCTTTACGTGTTATGGCAGAGGGAGATGTCAGATTCGAGAATCTGACCTACGGCTTGTATCCGACGAATATTTGATGTTTCTGTTTTCTTTACGCGTTGTGGCAGATGGAGATGTCAGATTCAAGAATCTGACCTACGGCAGATTTGGTTGCCGAAACGGGAGGTCGTCTGAAAACTCGAATTTGAAGGTAAGGAAACCTTTAAATCTTGAGTATTCATTAAAACCTGTTCAGATGGTTGCTATCAGCTGGGTTCTGTATGTTACAGGGCTTGGCTTTTTTCATGTCAAACGGCATTGTCCGCAGTAATCAGGAAAGATTAAAAGGAAAGGGGGGTAATTTTAACCGGCTTTCCAAGCGTTTCTTAAAAATCCATTGCATTTTCACTCAATCCATTAACATTTAACCTTGTTGGAAATGCGGTTTGTTTGTTAGTATTAAGCCCATTGCCGTTGCGCCTTTATCACGGCGTCGGCGGACGACATTCACACAGAAAGGACACATATCATGGCTAAATTATTGGTCGCTCCGGTATCCGCCGGTTTGGACGTGGCAGCAGCAAGCAAAGCCTTTGCCCAAGCTTTGGGCGCGCAAGTTTTCCAACCGCTCGACGCATCCGCCGAAACCCTGTTGGCACAAGGCAAAAGCGACGACTGGTTTGACGCTGTAGTCGGCAAAGCCGTCGCACTCAATACCGATAAACTCGTTATCGAAGGCATTGCCCCCGATGCGGACAAACTCTTCCTGTCCGGCAAAAACGTCGAGCTGGCGCTGTCTTTGGATGCAGGCGTAGTCTTGGCATTGCAATCTGACAGTGCCGACGCAGCCGAAGCGGCACACCGAATCAACCTTGCCAAACAGCTTTACACCAACTCTCCAGGCCTCTTGGAAGGCTTCATTATTGAAGGCGCGGCAGCATCCGTGGGCGAAGAAGTTGCCCGCCTGACTGGACTGACGTTCTACGGTTCAAGCAGCGCGCTCAAAGACGTATCTGTTTTGGCAAAACGCGAAGCATCCCGCCTTTCTCCCGCCCAATTCCGTTACAACCTGATTGATTTTGCCCGTAAAGCCAATATGCGCATCGTCCTGCCCGAAGGCGCAGAGCCGCGTACCGTCGCCGCAGCCGCCATCTGCCACGAAAAAGGCATTGCACGCTGCGTTTTGCTTGCCAAACGAGAAGAAGTTGAAGCCGTTGCCAAAGAACGCGGCATCAACCTGCCTGACTCTTTGGAAATCGTCGATCCCGCTACATTGATCGAACAATACGTTGAACCGATGTGCGAATTGCGCAAATCCAAAGGCCTGACGCCTGAAGACGCCCGCAAACAACTGCAAGACACCGTCGTCCTCGGCACCATGATGATGGCGCAAAACGACGTGGACGGCTTGGTATCCGGTGCCGTTCATACGACCGCCAACACCATCCGCCCCGCCTTGCAGCTGATTAAAACCGCACCGGGCGCGAGCCTTGTATCCAGCGTATTCTTTATGCTGCTGCCCAACCAAGTCCTCGTCTTCGGCGACTGCGCGGTCAACCCGAACCCGACGCCCGAACAGCTTGCCGATATCGCCATCCAATCCGCCGATACTGCCAAAGCCTTCGGTATTCCGCCTAAAGTTGCCATGATTTCCTACTCCACCATCAACTCAGGCAGCGGCCCTGATGTCGATGCCGTGATTGAAGCCACCAAACTGGCAAAAGAAAAACGCCCGGACTTGGAAATTGACGGCCCGCTGCAATACGATGCGGCTACCGTGCCTGAAATCGGCAAAACCAAAGCCCCTGAAAGCACCGTCGCCGGTCAGGCAACCGTCCTGATTTTCCCAAGCCTCAACACCGGCAACTGCACCTACAAAGCCGTACAACGCAGCGCCAACGTCCTGAGCGTCGGCCCGCTGTTGCAAGGTTTGCGCAAACCGGTCAACGACCTCTCCCGCGGCGCATTGGTAGAAGACATCGTCTTCACCATCGCCCTGACAGCGGTTCAGGCAAAACAAATGGCAAACTGATTACTTGAATTTTTAAAGTAAGCACAGGTCGTCTGAAAACCTATCAATGTCAATAAGGTTTTCAGACGACCTTTTTTCATTTTGGCACAGCCCAAACAGGTTAAACACAATTCCTTCGTCTGTCTCAATCTTCTTTTCAGCTTTCAAAACGCCGTCCGAAACTGCTTACTTCAAACCTCCTTCCCCCGCTTTTCAGACGACCTCCTGCCCGCTATAATACGCTTGCAAATTATTTGCATTATCGTTTAATTCAGGAGAAACGCATGAGCACCCGTACCGAACACGACACCATGGGCAATGTCGAAGTCCCGTCCGAAGCCTATTGGGGCGCGCAGACCCAGCGCAGCCGCAACAATTTCAAAATCGGTGGCGAAACCCTACCGCAGCCGTTGATTTATGCTTTGGCGCTGGTGAAAAAAGCCGCAGCCGCCACCAATGTTTCCCTCGGCAGGATTAAGCCTGAGCAGGCGGATTTGATTACGCAGGCGGCGGACGACGTGTTGAACGGCAAGCTCGACGGGCAGTTCCCCTTAGTGGTTTGGCAGACCGGTTCCGGCACGCAGTCCAATATGAACATGAACGAAGTGCTGGCGAACCGCGCCAACGAAATCGCCGGTACGGGTTTGGCGGCGTACCAGCCCGTCCATCCCAACGATCATGTGAACCACGCGCAATCGACCAACGACGCGTTCCCGACCGCCATCCACGTTGCCGCCGCGATTGAAATCAACCGCCACCTCATCCCCGCCGTCCAAGCCCTGCGCGACACATTGGACAAAAAAGCCAAAGAATTCGCCCCCATCGTCAAAATCGGCCGCACCCATTTGCAGGACGCGACGCCGCTGACTTTGGGTCAAGAGTTTTCCGGCTACGTTTCCCAGCTCGACCACGGCTTAGGCCGTCTGAACGACGCGCTCAAAGGTTTGTACGAACTTGCCTTGGGCGGCACGGCAGTCGGCACGGGTTTGAACAGCCATCCCGAATACGCCGAAAAAGCCGCAGCCAAACTCGCCGAACTGTCCGGCCTGCCGTTTGTCAGCGCGCCGAACAAATTTGAAGCCTTGGGCGGACGCGATGCCGCCGTTGCCGCTTCGGGCGCATTGAAAACGCTGGCGGCAAGCCTGAACAAAATCGCCAACGACATCCGTTGGCTGGCAAGCGGCCCGCGCTGCGGTTTGGGCGAAATCAAAATCCCCGAAAACGAGCCGGGTTCGTCCATCATGCCGGGCAAAGTCAACCCGACCCAATGCGAAGCAATGACCATGGTGTGCTGCCAAGTGTTCGGCAACGACGTTACCATCGGCATGGCGGGCGCGTCGGGCAATTTCGAGCTGAACGTCTATATGCCCGTCATCGCCTACAATCTCTTGCAATCCATCCGCCTCTTGGGCGACGCGTGCAACAGCTTCAATGAACACTGCGCCGCCGGTATCGAACCCGTACCGGAAAAAATCGACTATTTCCTGCACCATTCCCTGATGCTCGTTACCGCGCTGAACCGCAAAATCGGTTACGAAAATGCCGCCAAAGTCGCCAAAACCGCCTACAAAAACGACAAATCGCTGCGCGAAACTGCCGTCGAACTGGGCTTGCTGACAGGCGAAGAATTTGACGAACTGGTCGTCCCCGCCGATATGGTTCATCCGCGCTGATTGACGGTTTGAAATACGGCAAAGGTCGTCTGAAAATGTTTCAGACGACCTTTTTTGATTTTTTGAAACCGTCAAACAGCTTATTTGTCGTGGGTTACCATCTTTGGCGCGTAGCGTCCGGCGCGTTCTTTAAGGCGTTTGACCAGGCCTTCGGTGGTGTTCGGTACGCCGTCGGTACAGAAGGCTTGGTAGAGGACAGCGCGCATCGCGTCGTTTTTGTTGAAGGTCGAGCCTATGGGTTTCCATTCGGCTTTGCGCGGCTCGATCCAGCGGCGGTTGACGGTGTCGCCGTAGCCGAACACTTTATAAGACGAGCGTTTGTCTTTGCCGTATGTGAAGGACGAACGGGCGCAGAAGAGGCCTTCGACGGTCAGGTTGTCATGGCCTTTGTCGGAACGGACGTTGAGGATGTAGCGGATGCTGCCGTCGGGAGAGGGCATGATTTGCAGGCTGCTGAGAAGGATTTTGGGCTGTTTGCCGTAGTCTTCGCTGACGTAGAGGTCGAACCAGTCGCCGGATTGGGTGTCGGGCAGCGGCGGGAGCGCGGTTTTTTGTTCGGCGAACTCGCGGGCTGCGGCTTCTTCGGGGCTTTCTTTGTAGCGTGTGTTGAAGGGGGTATCTTTTTCGCTGAATCCGGCGGCGTTGACTGCCGTGGCGGCGAGGCAGAGAGTCAGGAGGGCGAGACGGCGCATGGTGTGCTCCAAAGTGAAAAACGGCTTTATTTTATGGGTTTGGCGGGGTGGGGTGCAAGTAAGTACGGTATAATTCATGTTAATCCTGTTAACGGAACATCGGAAAATATGAACGCACACACCTTAGACTTGAAGGGGCTCAGATGCCCTTTGCCGATTTTGAAAACCAAAAAAGCCTTGGCGCAAATGCAGGCGGGCGAAGTCCTGACCGTGTTGGCGACCGACGGCGGCGCGCCCGGCGATTTTGAGGCGTTCTGCCGCCAGACTGGGCATGTCTTGCTCGAATCGCGTGAAGAAGACGGCGTGTTCACGCTGGTTGTGAAACACAAATAAAGGTCGTCTGAAAATGGCGAAACGTCCGATTTCAAGGCTTTTGACGCTTGCCGCTTTCTCCGTTTTATTGGCGGCGTGCGGCAGGGAAGAAGTGCCGCCCGAGCAAATGGCGGATCGTGCGAACGCGGCAGCGGAATTGTTCCGGCAAGGCTGCGTCGCTTTTGACGGGGCTGCCGATAAAGTGCGTTCTTTTGCCGATAATGAAAAGCTGACGGCTTTGAGCGCGGAAGAAATCGGCAGGCTGCCCGCAGGCTTCGTCGAACCGGATGCGCTTGCCGTTTGGAAGAAAACGCAGGACGGCGCGGATTATTATTTGAGTCTGACCGGCGACAGTTGCAGCGTGAAGACGGCGCGGGCGGACGAAACCCTGATACGCAAGCAGTTTATGGTATTGGTGGAAAACCCGCCGAGTGGCTTGAACAATGAATTGCGCACCGATCAAGCCTCCGAATCGCCGATTCCGATCCGCCAGCTTTCTTATGCGTGGCGCGCGCCGGGCAGCTCGGAAGAAACCCTGCTGACCATCAAAACCACCCCGTCCGACCAGTTGCCCGTACAGGCGGTGTTTTACCTGACGCATCAGTCCTACAACGGCAAGCCTGTTCTTGTGCAATAGCCTTTTCAGACGAGCTTTAAGGAAACATCAAGGGGTCGTCTGAAACCCAAAAATCTAAAAAGGAACACCCATGCAAACCCTGACCATAACCCGCCCTGACGATATGCACCTGCACCTGCGCGACGGCGACGCGCTCCAAGCCGTTGCCCCCTATACCGCCCGCCAGATGGGGCGTGCCGTCATCATGCCCAACCTCAAGCCGCCCGTCGTCAGCGTAGCCGACGCGCTTGCCTACAAAGCGCGTATCATGGCGGCATTGCCCGAAGGCAGCGCGTTTGAGCCTTTGATGACGCTTTACCTGACCGACCAAGCCACGCCCGAGCTTGTGCGCGAAGCCAAAGCCGCCGGCATCGTCGCCTTCAAACTCTACCCCGCAGGCGCGACCACTAATTCCGATTCCGGCGTAACCGACCTGTTCAAACTCATCCCCGTGTTGGAAGAAATGGCAAAACAGGGCATCCTGTTCCTTGTTCACGGCGAAGTAACCGACCCCGAAATTGACATCTTTGACCGCGAAGCCGCCTTCATCGAACGCGTGATGAAACCCGTTTTGGCGCGAGTGCCGAATCTTAAAGTCGTGTTCGAACACATCACCACCGCCGAAGCCGCCCGCCTCGTTTTGGACGCAGGCGACAACGTTGCCGCCTCCGTGACCCCGCAACACCTCCTGCTCAACCGCAACGACCTCTTGGTCGGCGGCGTGCGCCCCCATCATTTCTGCCTGCCCGTACTCAAACGCGAAACCCACCGTCAGGCATTGGTCGCCGCCGTTACCGGCGAGAAGGCGCACAAATTCTTCCTCGGCACCGACTCCGCGCCGCACGCCAAATCCGCCAAAGAAAACGCCTGCGGCTGCGCCGGCATGTTCAGCGCCATGACCGCCATCGAGCTTTACGCCGAAGTGTTTGAAAAAGCAGGCGCGTTGGACAAACTCGAAGCCTTCGCCTCTAAAAACGGCGCAAGGTTCTACGGCATTGCCGAAAACACCGACACGATTACCCTCGTCAAGCAAAGCCAAACCGTCCCCGCAAGCGTTCCATACGGCGACGGCGAACTTGTCCCGATGCGCGCGGGCGACGAGATAGGCTGGACAGTCAAATATTGAGCCGCACATCATGACCGCATGAAAATGCCTGCCCGAAAAAGGGGCAGGCATTTTGGTTTGATGAGGGAGCGGATAAGGGGCGTCTTGAGAGAGTCTCGCAAATGGACTTATGTTCGGCAAGAGGGCAGCGCAACCGGATTACGTTTGATATTGTCTAAAAAAGGTCGTCTGAAAACAGGTATGCGGATTTTGTGCCAACCCGTTTTCAGACGACCTTTTTGTTTTTTAAATTTTAAACATCAATCTTTCAACAAAGCACCCGCCAGCCAAATATTGAACGCTACGCCGACCGTGACCGTAATACCGAAGGCGGCGACGGCGGGCGTGCCGCTTAGGGCGAGCAGGGCGAAGGAGATGGCGGTAGTAGCGGCGGCGAGCAGCATCCCGCCCAGCCGCGCGGGTGCACTGTGTCGCGCGGTGAGGGCATAGACGGCGTAATCGACGCCGATGGCGGACACCAAAAGCAGGCCGAACATGGCGAACAGGCTGACGGGGATGCCTGCCAGACCGAGTACGGCGACGGTGCAGACGGCGGCGGCAAGCGGTACGGCAAGGATTTTGGTGCCGCGCTTCATGCCGAACATACGCCATAAAACCAGCCATGCCAGTGCGTAGGATGCCAGTTTCAGCCACGCCGCCTGATTGCGCGTGTGGTGGAAAAGGTCGTTCAGGTGGGCGCGTTTGTCCGCCCAATGTACGCCCGCTACGCTTTGCGCGGCGGAGCGGACGGCGGTGTCGTCGGTCATGCCGTTCAGGCGCACGATGGCGGCAAAACGGCCTTTTTCGACTTCACCCAAATACAGCGGCCGCCAGGCTTCCGCCAAATCGGTTTTCAGCGCGGCGGCAAGCGTCAGCGGCGGCGCATCGGCGGCTTGCAGCAGCGCGTTGCGTAGGGTTTTGTGCGGAATGCCGATATCGACGAGCGGTTGGCGGCTTTCGGGCAGCTTGGACAGCTCGCGCAGGCGGTTTTGCAGTTTTTTCTGTTCGGATACGGGCATCAGGAGCTGGTCGGGAGATTGGAAGCTGACGAGCTTGCCTTGCGCGACGAGGGGTTGCAGCGCGCGGCCGAGTTCGGCGGTTTTCATCAACAAAGCGTCTTCGCTCGGCGCTTCGGCAACCAAGTATTTGCCGCCGAAATCCGCGCCGCTCAACTGTCCGATGCGTTGCACTTCCGCCAGCATTTCAGACGGCATGTTGACCCACTGGCGGATGTCGTCGCGCCAGTCGCTGCGCCACAGCCCGACCGCCAGCAATACGCCGCCGACCATCAGCCAGCCACGTTTGTGCAGACGGATTTTCAGACGACCCGACAGCGCGTAGAGCCGTTCGGTCAGCGCGGCAAACGGCACGGTTTTGGCACGGTAACGCTGAAACAGCGGCGGCAGCCACAACACCGTCGCGCCGAATGCGCCCGCCAGCGCAAATCCTGAAAACACGGCGGTCTGCCGCAATACGGGCAGCGGCGTGAACCACAAGAGCGCGTAGCCCAATACCGTAATCAGAAGGCTGACGGTAAAGCTCGGCAAAACATGTTTCATGGCGGGTTCTGCCTGCCAGACGGGGTCGTCTGAAAAAGCCGTTTTGCCGTTTTTCGCCCGTGTGCCGAATACCGAAGGCGCGAGCCAGTGCAGCGGGAAATCCACCAGCATCCCGACCAAACTCGTGCCGATGACGATGGTCAGGATATGCACTTCGCCGAAGAACAGCAAAGCCGCCGCCAGACCGGTCAGCATACCCGCCGCCAAAGGCAGCGTCAGCCAGAACACGCGGACGCTGCGGAATACCCACAGCAGCAGCGCGAAGGTCAGCAGCATCCCGACCGTACTCATCAGCCGGCTTTCCTGCTCCGCCTCTGTTTTGGATGCGGCGGCAAACAGCGCGCCGCCTGCCGCCAACGTGTCCGCGCCTTTGGCTTTTGCCAGTTTGCGGCTTTCCGCCATCAGCGGCAGGAGGGCGTCGTTGCCGGAAAAATTGTCGCCCGCCGCCAGCCGTCCGCGCAGCCAAACCCAAGTTTTCCCGTCATCGCCTTCGGTGAACAGCATTCCGTTGTCCATGTTCCACTGCAAGCGGCTTTGCGGATTCGCCTTGCCCGCAACAAAACGCCCGAAGCCCAGCCAGTCTTGTTCCAAAGACAAAGGCGAGGGCGCGGCAAACGGGTTGACCGCCGCTTCCGCCCGCGCCTGAAAATACGCTTGCGGATGCTCAAACAGCAGGCGCACCTGTTCGTTTGGCAGCAGCGCCAGCCCCAGCTTGCCGATGTCCTTGCGCACCTTGTCCAAGTCGGGCGTCACGCTGCTGTCCACTTGCTCGAACACGCCGCTTTTACGCCACAAAGCCGCAATTTCGGAGGTCGTCTGAAACGCCGTTTCCGCGTCTTTGCTGCCCGCCAGCAAAATCACCTGCGTGTTCAACTGCTCTTCGCCCGCCTTGTCCGCCGCCGTCAAAAGCGCGTCAGGCTGCTGTTCGCTCGGCAGCAGCGCGGTCAGGTCGGTTTGCAGCCAATTTTGCGTGGAGACGGTGTAGATGAGGAACAGGGTCAGCAGGGCGGTGAGGACGGTGTAGGCGCGGCGGTAGGTAGTCATCATTTTTCAAATGGGTTTGAAGTGTGTCTACGGCATTTTATGGGGAAGTCGGGTGCATTGACAATCCGAATGGATAATCGGCAGGGGAAAGAAACAGGTCGTCTGAAAATGTGTTTGAAACAGAAGACAGTTTCGGATTTTCAGACGACCTGTCAGCGCGGAGGCAGCGGCGTATTTCGGGTCACGTTTCGCGTTTGCGACCTCATAGAATTTCTGCGCGCGCCATCATGATTGGGTTGGGTTCGTCAGATGACAAACCGTCGGCAAGGCACAATGTTTCCAAAATATCGGCGATGTCCTGCCAATAATATCTTTGCGTTTCAGAGTGCGCCGCCGCCTGACGGGACGACATTTCCGCTTTTTCGGCTTCCATATCTAAGGTAACGGGAACGCCGTGTTCCGCGCCGTGTTCGAGCAAAATCCAAATGCTGCCTTCGCGCGTATCGGCGTGGTTGGCTTGGTGTTCGTATGCCCAGCCGACTGCGGCCTGTCCGCCGATTTGCAAGGATTGTGCGGCGAGCAGCAGGGGGTGGAAACGGGTTTCCAAATGGCGTTCGGTGGCGACCGCCAACGTTGCGCCGTGCGTGCCTAGGGTTTGCGCGGCATGAAAAACGGGGGCGTTGTGCAGATTGGCGATGAAGTCGAAAGGCATGGCGGCATGGTGGTTGAGTACGTTGTCCGCCATTTTTTCAAACACGGACGGCGAGGAAAACGGCGTACCGAGGAAGACGGCGCAATCGGGGCGGATTTCGCCTTGTCCGCGCAACAGGCCTGCGCCGAGTGCGGTAATCAGGCTCAGGCGGCTGAGGCGGCGGGCGTCTGCGCCGCTTTGCTGCTGCAAGGTTTGTTTGAGGATTTTGTTGCCGACGGCGGCTTCGGTATCGAAACGCGCGGCGGCAATGATGCGGATATCGGGGTTTATGATTGCCATTGCCATACCATAGCTGTGTTGCTGCCGCCGAAACCGAAATGGTTGGCGAGACAGAAAAGGTCGTCTGAAAGGTCGTCTGAAAAACGGATTTCACGTCCTTGATAATCGGTGCCGCCGCCTTGTTTCAGGGCGGACAAGAGCAGCGCGGTTTCAAGGGCGGCGGTTGCGCCGAGTGTGTGGCCGATTTGCGCTTTGAACGCCATCAGCGGCGGCAGTGTGCCGAACACGTTTTCCAGCGCAGCCAGTTCGGCGGCATCGCTGTCGGCGGTGCCGATGCCGTGGGTTTTGACGGCGGCGATGTTTTCGGGTGCAACGGCGGCGATGTTTAAGGCGCGGCGGATAACTTGTTCCAACGCCTTACTGTTGCTTTGAATCAGGTCATTGCCGGTATTGGCTGCGTGGCTGACGAGTTTCAGACGACCCGCACAGTCGGGCGGCGTGGCAGAGAGGGCGAGTGCGGCGACACCTTCGCCCAAAATCAGACCGTTGCCGCCGAAGGGCTGATATCGTTCGGTAAACAAACCTAAGCTGTGAAAATGCAGCAGGGTCAGGCGGTTGAGGTTTTCGATGCCGAGGACGAAGGCGCGTTCCACCCCGCCGCGCAAACAATTGTCTGCCTGAATCAGCGCATGGGCGGAGGAGGTACAGGCGGTTGCCAAACTGAAAATCTGCCGGTTGCCGCTGCGTTTGCGCAAATCTTCGGCAAGATAGAGCAGACCGTGTTTCCCAATGTCCGTATTGCCCGCGCGGCGGCGGTTTTCGTATTCGGCGATGGCGTAGGAACTCGAACCGATAAAAACCGGCGCGTCGTGCCAGCTTTCAGACGGCCATCCGGCATCTTCGGCGGCGCGGCACAAATGTTGTTCGGCAATATCCGCAAAAGCGGTACTCCCCAAGCTGTCGTCGGCAAAAGCGCGGAAATAAGCGGCCTGCTGCGGCTGGTTTAAAAACGTATAAGACACCGCATCAGGTCGTCTGAAATCCGCCTGCGGATTCAGCGCGGAGGTGGCCGCCGTACCGCAAACCCAGCTCACGCCCCATGCTCCGCGCGGACGAACGCCGCCAAATCGCGCACGCACATCATATGTTTGCGCACCATACGGTCGCCTTGCAGCCGCACTTGGAAATACTGTTGCAGCGCGACGCAGATTTGCAGCGCGTCGAGCGAATCCAAATCGACAGGGCTGCCGTCGCCGAACAACGGCGCATCGTCGGTAAAGTCTTCGGCGGCAACATCATCGGTCTTGTCGGCTTCTTGCAGAATCAGCTTTTTCAATTCCGCTTCCAGCGCGTGTTCTGCCAAGGTAAAGGTGTAGGACATTTTTTGCTTTCGTGTTTGGGGTAGGGATGGATGTCGGCTTGTGTTTTCAGACGACCTGATGGCTTTCCAAACCGATATAATTTAAATTTCTCACTCAGGATTTTATCATGCCTCTATCCGCCTATCTCACTCAATCGTAAATGTCTTGTTACAATTAATTGATGAGGAAACTTGAAAGGATTGAGTTTTTGTTTAAAAAAGGTATATAAAATATGGATGGCTAAACATTAATACGTTATGCATCATGCTGCTGATGTGGTTATAATGCGCCGATTTTTTTTAAAATTTAAGGAACATTGAATAAAGTGAAAAAAGTATTGTTTTTCTCTGTGGCTTTAATGGGTACAGCTTTTTGTTATGCCCAAGAAAATGCTACCCATAATAAAGATGTTTGCCCTAAAAGCATGCTGGAAAATATTGAAGAGGTTGACTACGATTGCCTAGATATACTGGATGGGCGACTGGCAAAAGAAATTGATGAACAATATAAAATACTGTACCAACGGGTAAAGAATAAAGATGCTGCCTTACATGGTTTGCCGGCTTCTTATTTTAATAAGGTACGTAAAACTTGGGGGGAGTATAAAGAGCAACTTTGCTCTGACCCGACAAATGACACTGATCTGAAATCTGCGGCTGATTGGTATATCCTTAAATGCAGCATTGAACAATCACAAGCGCACCTGAAAGCCTTGAAACGTTTTTAACCTCTGTTATCCACTATATGGGAATCTTTATATGAAAAAATTATTTATTTTGACATCGCTCACTTTCTCGGTTGCAGCTTTTGCGGCACCTTCTTCGGAAGGAACTGAAAATGAGATAAATAGCGGGCTGTATAACATCGATTTTCGTGCCGGAAACGGTAAGATTTATTGCGGCGGCGATGCGAAAACATCTGATTTGGCTCAGGGTATATCATGTCTGACTGAAATTAAAGGCAAACCTGTTTTACCGCGTCCCAAGGATTGCGACCTCGAATGGGGCGGAACATTTTTCTTAGGTAAAACCGGCAAAGCAGATATGGTTTGCCACAGTGATTTTCCTTTTAATCCTAAAGCCCGTATCTTGAAAG
The DNA here is from genome assembly GCA_001067655.1 of Neisseria lactamica. Classification (GTDB taxonomy): domain Bacteria; phylum Pseudomonadota; class Gammaproteobacteria; order Burkholderiales; family Neisseriaceae; genus Neisseria; species Neisseria lactamica_B. Next base: position 342 of record JUNU01000383.1, on the reverse strand, counting down.
ACGGAGAAACAGTGAAAGGCAATGGCTGGCAATGTACGGCTTCTGGTTCGGAGGTGACTTGCTCCAATCAAGATAAACATGGGTTTAAGGTTAGCCAAAAAATGCAGAAGTTGTTTTAATACATATAGCGGCCGTATGTTTACCTGATGGGGTTAACAATAGAGTTGCTATGGGGTTGTCTTGATTATCGAAGCAATTTGAAATTGTTATAGCTCTAAAAAAAAGCTGTCCGAAATTTAAACATAATTTCGGACAGCCTTTTTTATGGTTTTGACAAGGTTTTTTAGACTCTTTGTCAACTGTAGTGGGTTGATGAAAAGTTATAATCTGGAGAGGACTAAA
>JUNU01000382.1 GCA_001067655.1 Neisseria lactamica | reverse complement strand
CCGCAGACAGTACAGATAGTACAGCAAGGCGAGGCAACGCCGTACTGGTTTAAAGTTAATCCACTATGATTGTATTGTTAACCCATTTTAGTAAGTGTAAGCTTGGGTAGAAACCAAATATTTTAGATAACTGGATGATTTTTTTTGGATCATAATCTACTTGCTACTACGTATATTGAAGAAAGGATTGCGTTTTGATCGCTTTAAATAATAGAGCTTTATTTATTACAATTTGCCTCGCCCCAACTTTTACACTTGGAGATTCACCTGAAACTGTTATTGATAAAGGTGCATTAAACAAACCATGTTATGCAGGAAGTATAATGCAAGAAGATATTCTTGTATGTTTTTCTAAGTCATATTTATTGGCACAGAAAGAATTAAATAATAATTATTCAATCGCTCAAAAGCAGAAAAATGTAAATATAAGAAATTATTTAATTCACCAACAAAGGCAATGGAATAAAAACAAATTTGATGAATGCTTGATATTGCCAGAGAAAGAGGTTGGAAGAGAGGGGATATTTGAATATTTGCAATGTGCTACTGATGCCATTTTAAAGCAAAATAGCTATTTAGAAGAAATTTATGTCTGTGGCAATGAACCTTGCCAATTTGAAGAACCATATTTCTTTCAAACTATTGGGCGTGATACGGATTAACAATCTATCCACTCTCGAATTATAAAATAACATTTTTCTTTTTAAACTAATATATAAAATCTAAATTAGACTCTAGCATTTATCAAGGTCGTCTGAAACTTAACTTTCAGACGACCTCTTCCATCCCCAATTTATTTCCCCGTAGCATTCAGAAACCATCCATACGACATTTTTACCGTTTATCATTATCCGTTTGTCTTGCTCGCTTTTTTGATTTATGTTCAAGCTTTCATCATAAATCCTCCAGATCGTCATGACTGCCCGCCAATCCTACCACCTCACCTTCGCCCGTTTCTCCCCCGCCCT
>JUNU01000381.1 GCA_001067655.1 Neisseria lactamica | reverse complement strand
ACTGTCTGCGGCTTCGTCGCCTTGTCCTGATTTAAATTTAATCCACTATAAGAGTAGCTTAGATTGGCAATCCAATATTTGTAAAGGTCGTCTAAGATTTTTAAGACGACCTTCTTTTAAAGTGGAATCATGTTTAAAAAATTTGCTCTAATAACCATTTTGTTAACTATAATTTTTTCTTATTTTTATTTTAGATATAGCGCATATTGCCATTATAAAGAAAAGACTTTACCTAGTTATCAAGTTCCTAGTGATGGAGATCAATGTGAAAGGTTTAGCGTAAGTGAAAATAAAAAAATTGTTGTTTGTTTGGATAGTATAGGAATTTTTTTAAGCACAGACGGCCTCAACTCCGGTATCTATTTATATGATGACCAAGGTAAATTACTGTCTTTTTATTATCTCCATAATGAAGTTTGGCTAGGAATGCCATTAGACTTGAACTTAGATGAAGAAGGTATATTCGATTTAGGTCTATATGCTCAAACAGAATCCTTTTCTATAAACCCATCTATTTTCCATAGGATAGAAGCAAAATTTATTGATAATTTATGCCATAAATAAAATTTTAATCTATATTATTTTTATAATTCAATTATTTAAAAGCCGGGTGGGAATCTGCCGGTATTTTTATCCTTAAATAATATTGTTTCAATCCCCAATTGAAGTAGTTTTAAAATAATAGGCAAAGTTTATGAAAAAGAAAAAAAATAGTGAAATGGTTTGGTTTCTTTATATTGATATTTGGGTTGGTTGAGTATTGGCGAATAACGGGGATGGGAGAAGAGATAAAAAATCTCTCTGTGAATTGCCAGATGCAAGAAAAAGGCATACTTATTTAGAAAGTAAAAATAAGTTATAGATTATGAATAAAAAAATTTTAATGGTTTTATGTATCTTTTTATTATGTTATTTTTATAAAAATCTCCACCCTAAGGTAACATATTTTTACTATAATGAAGGTAAGCGCACTAGTATCACCTTAATTAGGAGTGATGGTAGTAAGGAATACTTGCGTCCTTTTTTTACTAATAATGTAACTTTTTATTTTCCATTCGATTGGTCATCTGAACCAGATGGTATTATTTTAATATCAAAACATGAAACAACTATCTTTTTAAAAGAAGATATAACCTTTTGTACCATGGAAATTTACCTGGATGAAAATCAGAAAATTTCCGATGTTAAACAATATGATGGACTTTGTATTAAACCGTAGATATTCAATATTTGTAAAGTGTATTGAAAGACGAATTTTTCGCCACTGTCGCAGGCTGTACTTTGGCAGCTGCCATCGGAAAATACCGCATGCCTGGAAATAAATTAATTGTAGAAAGCGTTTATCTCTATATCCGAGATACATTTGATTTTCTTAACGATAATGGCGGAGATCAATACCTAGGGCATTGGAATCATACAGGATTTGATGTGTTTTATAGCCATCAGCTTTCAGATAAGAAAAATGAGATTATAGCAGCCTCAGCCTATATAGCAGCCCCCCTTCTCTTTTCGATTCTAAGCCGGAAGACCGTCTCTACCCAGTTAGGAACAGCCATTTCAACAAATGGCGAGATTTAAACAGACTAGGCGGGGTCTGCTGATATTTTCATCTTTGAAAGAATATCGTTGTAACCCTCCAATTGAAGTGGTTTTGAAATAATAGGCAAAGTTTATGAAAAAGAAAAAAATAGTGAAATGGTTTGGTTTCTTTATATTGATATTTGGATTAGTTGAGTATTGGCGAATAACGGGGATGGGAGAAGAGATAAAAAATCTTTCCGTGAGCAGTGATTGTTACCAAAATAAATATTTAGTGAACTATCAAGAAGGTTCTTGCGGACTATATTTCATGCAAAATCCTGAAGCAATTTACCGAGAATTACGCTACAAAGATAACCCTGAATGTGAGTATTTATATCAACATAAAGTAGAACGTTTAGAACAAATAGAATTGGAAAAAAAGATTTTGGCAGATAATCGCAGAATTTTGAAGAATAGAAAAACTTTTGCCTGCACAGGATGGAACGGCTTTAGGACAGCAATCTTTATTGCCGATGAAAAGGATAATTTGCTCTACTATTATCGAGATACATCCCCATTTGGCACCGAATGGGTTCCTGAAAATTTTGCAAGACCCTCTATCGATGACGAATATATCAGCTGGAGTGGTGGACCTGACGGCGGTCCTGTTGCTCCACTGCACCCCAACCTCCTTCAACGAATAGATGCAAAAATTATTCAGTGGCTGGTTGAATTGTTTTATTGAACAAATTTAAGCCGGAATCAAACCTAAAATTTTTGATAAGTTGAAATCTTCATTGAGCTACGCCCAACCTGCTTACCCATTTACTTAAACCCCTTTTTTAAAAGGTTACATCATGAGGTCTTTTATCATATCTATAATACTGTTTTTTTCATCCGGTTTTTGCATCGGACAGGAAATTCAGTCTATTAAAAATGAAGATAAATCATGTGATTATCAGAATTACAAATTAAGCCTTTTCAAAACGAATGACACTTTATTTTCGGCATCACACTGTATTACCATCCATAATGAAGAAATAGACGAAATCAATGGAACAGATGGAATAGAAGAAATAATCCATAACAGTATATTGGTTAATGGAAAAAAATATGAATTAAAAAGTTTTAGAAAGGAGAATAGTCCAAGTAGGAAAATCAACTTGGAAGCAGTGAGCGTGTATAAGGATAATCGCCATCCCCCATTGCTTATTACTCTATTTTCAGAGGAGTTTTGTTGCTATCCTGAACTGGATGGCAAAGATTATACGATTTATTTATATAAAATTTATCAAAACAAAGAAAATGGTGAGTTAAAACTAATACCTTCAGATCATATCTTAGGTGAGAACGCATCAGGATTTAATGGTATATCTGATCATAAAATAAAATTTAAATTAAAAAATATCAGAGAAATAAAAAAATATTTAAATAAGAAGAAAGCTCTTCTTAATTAATCCATTGAGCAAGTACAGATTGAGTTGAAACCTGGAATTTATATTTATAAAGGTCGTCTGAAACCGTATTTGATTTTCAGACGACCTTTTTGTTTATTTAGGATCGCAGCGGAAATGATATGCGCAGATTTCGAAGCCGTTTTTGAAATACAGGCGGTGTGCATCGACGCGGTCGTGATTGACGTGGACGTTGAGGTGGATTTTGGTCACACCTGTTTCCGCGCCGATTTTGCGGACTTCTGCCAAGAGGCGGGAAGCGTAGCCTTTGCGGCGGCTTTGCGGCAGGGTAACGATGTCGTCGATGTGGATATGGCGGCCGCTGGCGAGGTTGCAGGCTTCGCGGAAGCCGCAGACGGCGACGGCGTTGTGTTTGCCTTCTTCAAAAATGCCTAAGAGGCGGTAGCCGGCGGGGCGTTGGATGGTGTTGATTTGTTCGGTGAATTTGCTGATGTCGGTCAATGCGGAGCGCAGGACGCTGAGGGCGGCGAAGGCGGTGGATGTGTCTTCGGGCGGGATTTCGCGCAAAATGTATTCGGCGGCGGCGGTTTCGGCCTGTGCTTTTTCGGCGGCGTGTTTTTCTTCGATGGCTTGCGCCAGCGGGACGCGTTCGGCTGGCTCGCCTTGTGCTTTGTCTTCCTGTTCTTTCAAAAGTTCTTTGCAGTCGATGATGCGCAGGTCGTTGTCGGCGGCGAAGTCCATCAGGAAACGGAACATCTGCGGATTGTCTTCTTCGAGTTTCTTATCGACGGCGACGCAGCGGACGTTGTCCACCAGCATGGGGCGCACCCAGTTGGAGTAGGACAGCCGGTTGTCTTTGGTGAATGAGGACAATATGCCGCACAAGCGTTCTGCCCAGTCGCTGGGACGGAAAATCTTACCTTTGTTGGTTGTGCCGTGAATCACGACTTCGTAGGGGTTGCAGACTAACATGGCGGTTTCCTGTGTAGAGTTTGAAATTAGGGTGAAACCTTTCAAAAACTGCTGTGTGTCTTTGCTTTTTATTGATTTCACAAAAGAATATATTTCGCAATTATACCCTACTGTCCGTGCTTCGTGGCGCTTGGGACCGGAGTCGGATTTTTTGTTTTTTGAAAAACGACAAGGGGTCGTCTGAAAATGGAGCGTCAAATTTCAGACGACCTTTGAGCCGTAGCAGCAATATGATGTGTGATGTGTGATGGGTTTGGGACGAAACGGCGGATTACCTGTATTACAAGCATCGGCGCAAAGGCGGATGATTGCCGTCCGGCAAAGGCGGCATCGTTTTATTTCAGCCCGGTTGTATCCCCATTCCCCGCCTGCGGACACACGCCGCCGCACAAACAAAAAACACCAACTGCGCCAGATTAAACGTCGCCCCGCCAAGCGCGGCGGCAACGGGTGATTGCGGAAACAGGCTGCACGAAACCGCGATAACCGTTCCTACCGGCAACGGATTGCACCACGCGGCGGCACGCGGAAGCAGCGTCCTGCGGCGCAGCGTCTGTATCAGCAACAGCAGCCATCCCGCCGCAATCGAACCGACCGACGCCATCCAGTGCACCTCCAGCATCCGGTAAAAATGGCGGAACAGCGCAAGCAACGCTGGATAATCGTCCGGCACGGCATTCAGCAGCACCTTGGCAACCATGCCCGTAAAATAAAAACCAGCATGCCCCAAAGGCGACAACGCATATCCGAAAAACAGCACTGTAAAACCGACCCCAGCCGTACGTCCGGGCCGCATCAGCCGGTAAACGCCGAATGCCGCCGCCAGATACAACGCCGCAGAAAATGTCGCCGGCAACACGCCCCACAGCAGCCGCTCGGGCGAGCCGGCCTGCATCAGCACGGCAAAATCCGCCGCCTCGCCCAACTGAGGCCCCAGCGTCTGCGAAAGCAAAGGATAACGTTCCGGCGTCTGCACGAATCCGACCAGCAGCATATCGGCAATAGTCCAGCACACCGCCGCTACAATTCCCGCCCAAAGCAGCAGAGAAAGTCGGGAAACAGCGGTTTCAGACGACCCGCACCTAACGGATGCTTCATTTTGATTTTGCATATCATGGAATCCTGTCGGGGTATTCTCGACAATAAAATAGACTATTAAACAGGAAGATAAGTTCTCAAATTATCGGTACGTCCTATGATGTTTTCACAAAATTTCCGGCAACTGCTTAAATTCATAGGGAATAACATAAGACTGTCTGATACTATTTCAAATAGCCTTAAATCATTCCGGCAAGTAAAATTCAGACGACCTGCGTCTGATGTTCATCGCCGTTTCGCCCGCGAATAATGCCCAAACGGTAAACGGTTTCGCCTTCTTGCTTTTTCACGCCTGAAATCCTGCCGGCTTCGTGTTGTTGCCACCACAGAATACTTCATGTAAATTCCCGCCTGCTCCAACAACCTCTATTCCAAAGAAACCACCATGAACATACAAAAATATACCGCAGCCCTCCTGCTCGCCGCCGCATTCACCGCTGCACAAGCCGAACCGCAAGAAGCATCCTTCCAAGACCAATGCGCCCTGGTCGGACTGATGGCTCAAACCGCCATGGGTGAACGTTTGTCCGGTACGGGCGTCGGACAAGCCGTCGAGAAAATGAACGAACGCTTTATGGTTGTTGCCAAAAACGATTACAGCCGCTCCTTCATTCAAGGGCTAACCGAGCGTGTGGCGCAAGAAATCTACCACTTTCCGCAATCGGCTTTGAACGCCGTCCCCAAATCCGACTACGCCATCTTCGCCCGAGATACGGGCAAGGCGGAATATCAGCTTTGTATGAAAGCCCTGACGGGCAAAACCGAATAAAGCAGGTCGTCTGAAAAGGATGAAACCCCATTTTTCAGACGACCCTTTTTCACGAAAATCCGAAACCCCATCCCGTCAAATATGCGATAATACCGCCACCTCAAACTGATTTCAGACGACCCATGCGCCTTAACGCCCGCCCCGCCCGTTTTGCCCGTACCGCACGCCGCGGCGCGTCCGTCGTTGTTTCGTAAAACCCCGCCTTAGCGGGGTTTTTGCCGAATTGAAGAAAGGAAGCCGAATGCCCAACCCGCTTTACCGACAACACGTCATTTCTATTTCCGACCTGACGACCGAACAGCTCGAGCTGCTCCTGCAAACCGCCCTCAAGCTCAAAGCCGACCCGCGCGACGACCTGCTCGAAGGCAAACTCATCGGCTCATGCTTTTTCGAACCCTCCACCCGCACGCGCCTGTCGTTTGAAACCGCCGTACAACGCTTGGGCGGCAAAGTCATCGGCTTCTCCGACGGCGCGAACACCAGCGCGAAAAAAGGCGAAACCCTCGCCGACACCGCCCGCATCATCTCCAGCTACACCGACGCCATCATCCAACGCCACCCCAAAGACGGCGCGGCGCGCGTGTCCGCCGAGTTTTCCAAAGTCCCCGTCATCAACGCCGGCGACGGCACCAACCAACACCCCAGCCAAACCCTGCTCGACCTCGTGACCATCTACGAAACCCAAGGTCGTCTGAACAAGCTCAAAATCGCCATGGCGGGCGACCTCAAATACGGCCGCACCGTCCATTCCCTCTGCCAAGCCCTCAAACGCTGGGACTGCGAATTCGCCTTCGTCTCCCCGCCCAGCCTCGCCATGCCCGAATACATCACCGAAGAACTCGAAACCGCAGGCTGCCGCTACCAAATCCTGCCCGACCTCGAAGCCGCCGTCGAATGGGCGGACATCCTATACATGACCCGCGTCCAACGCGAACGCTTCGACGAACAAGAGTTCGCCAAAATCCAAGGCAAATTCAACCTCAACGCCGCCATGCTCGCCAACGCCCGCCCCAACCTGCGCGTGCTGCACCCCCTGCCGCGCGTTGACGAAATCCACCCCGACGTCGATGCCACGCCGCACGCCTACTATTTCGAGCAGGCGACCAATGGCGTTTACGCCCGCATGGCGATTTTATCGCTGGTGTTGAACGAAGAAGTATAAGGAGCAAATATGGAAACCCCCAAACTCAGCGTCGAAGCCATCGAAAAAGGCACCGTCATCGATCACATCCCCGCCGGCAAAGGCCTGATTATCCTGCGCCAATTCAAACTGCTGCACTACGGCAGCGCCGTCACCGTCGGCTTCAACCTGCCCAGCAAAACCCAAGGCAGCAAAGACATCATCAAAATCACCGGCGTCTGGCTGGACGACAACGCCGCCAACCGCCTCGCCCTCTTCGCCCCCGAAGCCGTCGTCAACACCATCGACCACTTCAAAGTCATCAACAAACGCCGGCTCACCCTGCCCGAAGAAATCGCCGAAGTGTTCCGCTGCCCAAACACCAACTGCGCCAGCCACGGTGAGCCGGTGAAAAGCCGCTTCTACGTCCGCAAACAAAGCGGGCAGACCAAGCTCAAATGCCACTACTGCGAAAAAACCTTCAGCCGCGATTCCGTGACGGAGGCTTAGTTTCAGTTAAGGCTAGACCGGCATGAATGCGAAAGGTCGTCTGAAAACTTGAAAATCAGGTTTTCAGACGACCTTTTTCGTTATCAAGAATGGCACAGAGCCATCGGTCTTTTAAAACGTAAACCCGGTTTCCAATTCATCGTCGCCGACCAGTTCAACCAACAGCGCGTAAAGCGGTGCAAGCTCGGTGTAGCGGCGGGAGGTGCGGCGCAGGTAGTTGAGGAAGCGTGGGATTTCGGGGCGGTATTTGTCTTTGCCGTCTCGGTAGTACAGGCGGGCGAAGATGCCGGCGACTTTCAGATGGCGTTGTACGCCCATCCATTCAAACCAGCGGTAAAACTCGTCAAACGCGGCGGGTACGGGCAATCCGGCGGCGCGGGCTTTTTCCCAGTAACGGATGACCAAGTCCAAGACGAATTCTTCTTCCCATTCGATGAAGGCATCGCGCAGGAGGGAAACCAAGTCGTAGGAAATCGGGCCGTAGAGTGCGTCTTGGAAGTCGAGTACGCCGGGGCGGCCGGTTGTGAGCATAAGGTTGCGGACGATGAAGTCGCGGTGGACGTACACCTGCGGCTGGGCAAGCAACGGCGGCAACAGGGTGTCGATGGTTTGCTGCCAAAGCTGGCGTTGTTTGAAGTTGAGTTCGCGTCCGAGTTCTTTGGCGACGAACCATTCGGGGAACAGGTTGATTTCGCGCAGCATGATGTCGCGGTCGTATTCGGGCAATTCGCCTGCACGGCTGGCCTTTTGCAGCCCGACCAATTCGTCTATGGCTTCAAGCAGCAGGACTTTGTGTGCATCCGCGCCTTGCTCTTGCTGCATGGCGGTCAGGAAAGTGGTGCTGCCCAAGTCGTTTAGCACCATAAATCCTTGTGCTTCATTGGCGTGCAATACTTGGGGAACGTTAAGCATATTGAAAAGTTTTTGCACTTTTAGGTAAGGAGCGACGCTCATTTTATCGGGCGGCGCGTCCATGCAGATGACGGTCTTGCCGTCGGCAAAAGTAGCGCGGAAGTAGCGTCGGAAGTCGGCATCGGCGGCGGCGAAGCTCAATTCAAAGTTTTGTTCGGGATAGACGGCGTGCAGCCAATTTTGTAATTCGGTTTGTCGTTGCATAGCGGTGTCGCGGATTTTCAGGTTAAAATAACCGCTATTCTAACTGGCAAACCGATTTAAGGGGCGATTTTGGCTCGTTTATTTTCACTCAAACCATTGGTTTTGGCGTTAAGCGTCGGCTTCGGCGCGGGAGGGGCATATGCGCAAAATGCATCTTTGCCGCAACCTGCCGATTACGAGCCGGTAAAGACCACCCCGCCTGCGGTTCAAAGCGTGGAGAACCATCGTCCGACCGATCAGGACAAATTGTCCTTAGGCGATACCTGCCTGTTTTGCCAGCATCAGGTTTCCGAAGCAAACAAGCAGCCTGAAATCAAACGCAGCGGCGAAGAAGCCCTGCCGCAGGATTACACCCGCGTGATTGCGGACAAGGTTGCCGGACAGTCGAAAGTCGCCGTCCGCGCTGAAGGCGATGTCATCATCGAGCGCAATCAGGAAGTGTTAAACGCCGATTGGGCGGATTACGACCAAACCAGCGATACCGTCAGGGCGGGCGACCGCTTTAAGCTGTATCAAGACGGTTCGACCGTCAGCGGCGATACTTTGGTGTACAACCTGAAAGACAATACCGGCTCGAGCGAATACGTCCGCGTCGATGCCGAAAAAGACGGCCGCCGCCTCCAAAGCGTCAGCGAAAAGGCGGAAATGAAAGGCAAAGGGCTGTACAAGCTCATCAATACCAAATTCAATACCTGCTCGCCCGGTGATGCGAGTTGGTACATCAAAGCGAAAAGCATCGAAACCGATCAGGAAACGGGCATAGGCGTGGCAAAAGACGCGTCGCTGGTGTTCGGCGGCGTTCCGGTGCTTTATACGCCTTGGGCGGATTTCCCGCTCAACGGTCATCGCAAGAGCGGTCTGCTGGTTCCGACGCTGGCAACCGGTTCGGACGGTTTGGAACTCGCCCTCCCTTATTACTTCAACCTCGCCCCCAATTTGGACGCCACTTTCCGCCCCGGCATCATCAGCTCGCGCGGTGTGCAGCTTGGCGGACAGGTTCGCTATCTCGAACCGAAATTTAACGGCGTCATCGACGGCGATTGGATGCCGTACGATAAAAAACGCCACGAAAACAACCGCTATCAAATCAAGTTTGACCACAACCACCAACTGACTGACAAACTCAGCGGCGGCATCAGCTTCAATCAGGTTTCAGACGACAATTACTACCGAGATTTCTACGGACGCGAAGACATTGCCAGCAATGTCAACCTCAACCGCCAACTGTGGCTGAACTACGGCGACAATGTCTGGGGCGGCTCTTTTGACGGCGCGCTGAACGTACAGAAATACCAAACCCTTGCCAACCAAAACGGTTACAAAGACGAACCCTACGCCATCATGCCGCGCCTGACCGGACGTTGGCAGAAAACCATGGGCAAGGCGAATATCAACGTATTCAGCCAGTTCACCCGTTTCGTACACGACAGCAAACAAGACGGCAGCCGTACCGTGCTGTATCCCAGCGTCCGTTGGGATTTCAACAACCAATGGGGCTATATCCGTCCGAAAATCGGGGTACACGCGACTTATTACGACTTAGGCTCGTTCGGCAACCAATCCGGCCGACGCGTCAGCCGCGTATTGCCGATATTCAACGTCGATACCGGCATGACCTTCGAGCGCAACGCCAATTTGTTCGGCAAAGCCTATCTGCAAACCCTCGAACCGCGCCTGTTCTACAACTACATCCCAACCAAGTCCCAAAACGACTTACCTAATTTCGACACCTCGGAAAACAGCTTTTCTTACAACCAGCTTTTCCGTGAGAACTTATACGTCGGCAACGACCGCATCAACTCCGCCAACAGCCTGACCGCCGCCGCGCAAACCCGCTTCCTTGACCCGAACAACGGTGCCGAGCTGTTCCGCGCCGGTATCGGACAGAAGTTTTATTTAAAAAACGACAACGTATTGCTGGACGGCAGCGTCGGCCGTTATGAACGCAGCCAATCCGACTGGGTCGGCTTTGCGCACGGCAAACTGAGCAATAGCATCCATGCCGGCTTCGATGTCCACTACAACCAAAACGAAAGCCGCGCCGAAAGCTACGCCGCGACCATCCGCTACAATCCCGAGCCGGGCAAAGTATTGAGCGCGCGTTACAAATACGGTCGCAACGAACGCATTTACCTGCAATCCGACGGCAACTATTTCTACGATAAAATCCGCCAAGTCGATTTGGCGGCACAATGGCCTATCCGTAAAAACCTTTACGCAGTTGCACGTTACAACTACGAAATTCAAGCCAAGAAACCTCTTGAAATGCTGGTAGGAGCTGAATATAAAAGCAACTGCGGCTGCTGGAGCGCAAACCTTGTCGGACAACGCTACGTGACCGGCGAAAACAGCCGCAAAAACGCCGTATTCTTCAATCTCCAACTCAAAGACCTGAGCAATCTCGGCAACAATCCATTTGAAAAACTGCGCTTGGCCATTCCCGGCTACAGCAAAACCAACGAGGTAGTTACCCCATGAACGTCAAACCCCTGATTCTTGCCGCCGCACTCGGTCTGGCATTGAACGCACACGCAGCCCCTAAGGCCAAAACAGTAAAAAAATCCGTCAAACCCGTCGCTGTTCAGACGACCGATACCGAAACCCGTTCTGACGGCGTACATCTGAGCGACGGCATTGCCGCCATCGCCGACAACGAAGTGATTACCCGCCGCCAACTGGCGCAGGCAGTCGAACGGGCGCGCCGAACCATCCCTAAAGGCACACAAATCGGCGATAACGAATTGCGCGAACAAGTTCTGGCGCAACTCATCAACCAATCCCTGATTATCCAAGCGGGCAAACGAAAGAATATTCAAGTAGATAACGCAGAAATCGAGGCGGTCATTGCCGCCAATCCTTCACTGAAAAACCCGTCTGCCTCTATCCGCCGTGAAATTGCGGACAGCATCATCGCAGAAAAAGTGCGCCAACAGGCAGTCATGCAGCACAGCCGCGTCAGCGATGCCGAAGTTGCACGCGCCATCGAACAGGCGAAACAGCAAGGCATCGCCCTGCCCGAAGGCGAGCCGCTGCGCCAATACAATGCGCAACACATTCTGATTAAGGCCGACAACGAAAACGCTGCGGTCGGCGCGGAAAGCACCATCCGCAAAATCTACGCACAAGCCCGCAGCGGCGCAGACTTCGCCGGTTTGGCGCGCCAATATTCGCAAGACGGCAGCGCGAACAGCGGCGGTGATTTGGGTTGGTTCGCCGACGGCATGATGGTCGCGCCGTTTGAAGAAGCCGTCCACAAGCTCAAACCCGGTCAAATCAGCCCGCCCGTACGCACACAATTCGGCTGGCACATCATCAAGCTGAACGACGTCCGTGACGCCGGTACGCCCGAAGAGCGCCAACGCAACGCCGTACGCCAATATATGTCCGGACAAAAAGCCCAACAAGCCACAGCAAACCTGCTGCGCGACCTGCACTCAGGCGCGTATGTCAACATCCGCTAATAATGTTGTTGAAAAAAGGTCGTCTGAAACTTTTCAGACGACCTTTTTTGGTTTGAGGACAACTTCCCTCTAACACGCCAGCCTAATCGCAAATCGAATATCCATCGGGACAAAACAACGTAACCACGGGCAATTTGGCGGACAGCATCATACCGTCCGCGCCGATTCCAAATATAGTGGATTAACAAAAATCAGGACAAGGCGACGAAGCCGCAGACAGTAC
>JUNU01000380.1 GCA_001067655.1 Neisseria lactamica | reverse complement strand
AATCGGTTCCGTACTATCTGTACTGTCTGCGGCTTCGTTGCCTTGTCCTGATTTTTGTTAATCCACTATATTGTTCGGTCAAGGGGTCGTCTGAAAATTTCGGTTTGGGCAAAGAGGGTTCGGGCGTGCGCAATAAAGCCGTCTGTATGCACAGACGGCTTGGGATGGCTGCTTAGTCGGCGGCGTGCCAGGGTTTTTGCGCGCCGGCGTGGAAGCTGGGTTTTTCGCCGCCCCAAAGGGTGTCGATGTCGTAGAAGTCGCGGACGGCGGGCAGCATGACGTGGACGACGAGGTCGCCTGCGTCAACGAGCGTCCATTCGCCGCTGTCGCCTTCGGTGCTGAGGATTTCGAAGCCGGCTTCTTTGAGGCTGACGGCGACGTTGTTGGCGAGGGCTTTGACTTGGCGGGTGCTGTCGCCGCTGGCGATGATCATGCGGGCGAACAGTGAGGTTTTTTCTTGGGTTTCGAGGACGGAGATGTCTTTGGCTTTGATGTCTTCGAGGGCTTCGACGGCGGTTTCGACCATTTTTTGCAGGTCTTGCAGTTCTTGTTCGTTCATTGTTTTCCTAGTGGTGGGAATGAAATGGGGTTTGGACGGTATTATAACTTATCTGTATGAATTTACGCTATTTTCCGCTTTGGTACAGTTTGTGTTCACGGATGTAGCAGGCGACTTGGGGCGGGAGGTCGTCTGAAAGTCTGCCACTTTGAAGGGTTTGGCGGATTTGGGTGGAGGAGGTGTTGTGCAGGGGGGCGTTGAGGATGCGGACGCTGCCGTTTTGGAGGGCTTCGCCCAGCCAGGCGTGGAGTTCGCGTGGGGTTTGGTTGAAGTTGTCGCCTTGGCGCATGGCGACGGCGATGTGAGTTTGGCGCACGAGGGTCTGCCATTTTTTCCAAGTGTGCAGTTTCATGAGGCTGTCGCTGCCCATGAGCCACCAAAGTTGGGCGGCGGGGAATTGTTGGCGGAAGATTTGGACGGTGTCGAAGGTGTACGTTGCGCCGTCGCGGACGATGTCGCAATCGCTGGCGGCGAAGCGGGGGTCGTCGGCGATGGCGAGTTCGGTCATGATGAGGCGGTCTTGGGCGGAGGCGCGGGACGGGTCTTTGTGGTAGGGGTCGCCTGCGGGCAGGAAGATGACGGTGTCGAGTCCGATTTCGTCGGCGAAGGCGCGGGCGATGTGGAGGTGGCCGTTGTGGATGGGGTCGAAGGTGCCGCCGAAAAGTCCGATGTTTTTCATGGGTGTCCTTGGGTGTGGGGTGTGCGCTCTGTTTGGGTTTCAGACGACCTGTCGGGTTTATGGGTTGGCGGGGTCGTCTGAAAGACTTTCTGCGCCGGGGCTGCCGTCGACGACCAAAGTAAGCTTGCCGGTCGTCGGATGGATGACGAGTCCGTGGACGGCGATGTCGGCGGGCATGAGTGGGTGGTTGCGGATGACTTTGACGGTGTGGCGGACGCTGTCTTCTACATTGTCGAAACCGGTCAGCCAGTTGTCGAGGTCTATGCCGGCGTTGCGCAGGGTTTCGATGCGGTCGTCGGGAATGTCGCCTTCGTGTACTTTTTCAAGGAAATCGGTGGCGTTCAGCCCCTTCATGCCGCAGTCGTAGTGGGCGATGACCATGATTTCTTTGACTTTGAGTTCGAACACGGCGACCAAAAGGCTGCGCATGACCGACCCCCAAGGATGGGTAACGACCGCACCGGCGTTTTTAATGAGCTTGGCATCGCCGTTTTTCAGTCCGAGCGCGTTGGGCAGCAGCTCGATGATGCGCGCGTCCATGCAGGACAGGATGGCGAGTTCGCGGCCGGGATATTTGTCAGTGAAATATTTTTCGTATTCGCCCGATTCGACAAAATTTTGGTTATAGGCGAGAATTTCGCTCAATTCGCTCATGGTGTTGGACCTCCGACAGAATAGGACGATTATAGCGGTTTTCGGGCGGTTTGGCTTTGCAGCGTGTGCCGTCCGGCTATGGATAGAGTCGGTTGCAAATTGAAGCGGAGCAGATACAATCCGCTTTATGTTTATGTATTGATTGGATTGAGGAACAGCCATGTCTTCGCTCCCTTGTTTTTCCGAAACGCTCGACCGCCGCACCCACGACGCACTCTACGATTGGGCGCGGGCAAGTTACGGCGCGTCGGACGACTGGAACACGCTCTATCTAAACGGGCTGGCTTTGGGTCGTCTGAATCCGTTTTGGCGCGAACGGATCAAACAAGACTGGCAGGAAGGGCTTTCTGAAGTTTCAGACGACCTCTACCTGCAAACGGACAACTGGCTGGCGATGGGCGACAGTTTGCAGCACTTGGCGCACGAATGGAAAAGCCTCGGACTGCTGCACGGCTGGCGCGACGAAAAGTTTGACGTGTGCGACGACGCGGGCAAAGTTCTTTTTGCGTTGGAACGCGCCGCCTTCCGCCCGTTCGGACTCATGAGCCAAGCCGTCCACCTCAACGGACTGGTGCAAACCGACGGCGGCTGGCATTTTTGGATAGGCCGCCGCAGCCTGCACAAAGCCGTCGATCCCGACAAACTCGACAACCTCGTCGGCGGCGGCATTGCCAGCGGCGAAACCCCGTTTGAAGCGGCCTGCCGCGAAAGCGAAGAAGAAGCCGGACTGATGCCGCCCGCCCTCGACACCCTCCGCCCCGCCGCCCGAATCCACAGCCTGCGTCCCGTATCGCGCGGCATCCACAACGAAATCCTGCACATCTTCGACATCGTCCTGCCCGAAACCGTCCGCCCCGAAAACCAAGACGGCGAAGTCGCAGGGTTTGAATTGATGAACGTTTCGCAACTTGTCGAAACCATGTTGTCCCAAACCATGATGCACGATGCCCAGCTCGTTACCCTCGAAGCCCTCAAACGCTACGGCGCGCTCGACAGGCAGCACCCACTAAGCCTTTGGCTGGACAGCCTTTGCCGCTGAGCGCCGAAAAATGAGCCGATAAACCAACCCGCCAACGCCCCGCCGTTTTCCTTCCCCGATTCCCCAAAAGGTCGTCTGAAACCCATGCTCCGACTTACCGACATCTGCAAACGCTTCGACAGCAAAACCGTCGCCGACCGCATCAGCCTGACCGTCTCCGCAGGCGAAACCCTCGCCGTACTCGGACGCTCCGGCTGCGGCAAATCCACCCTGCTCAAAATCATCGCAGGCATCGTCAAACCCGACAGCGGCGAAGTTTGGCTGGACGGGCAAAACATCACCGCCGTCCCGCCCGAAAAGCGCAACGTCTCGCTGATGTTCCAAGACTACGCCCTGTTCCCGCACCTGACCGCCCAAGAAAACGTCGGCTTCGGACTCAAAATGCGCCGCCTGCCCAAAGCCGAAATCGAAGCACAAACCATGCGGGCGCTGCGCGACATCGGTTTGGAAAACGAAGCCCGCCGCAAACCCGGCAGCCTCTCCGGCGGCGAACAGCAACGCCTTGCCCTCGCCCGCGCCCTGATTATCAAACCGTCCCTGCTGCTCTTGGACGAAGCCTTCTCCAGCCTCGATACCCACCTGCGCCACAACCTCTACCGCCTGACCGACGAGAGCATCCGCCGTCAAAACATCCCCGCCGTCCTCGTAACCCACTCCCCCGAAGAAGCCGCCGCGCTGGCAGACCATATCGCCCTCATGCACGAAGGACGCATCCTCCAATACGGCACGCCCGCCGAACTCTTCCGCCGCCCCGCCAACGCCCAAGCCGCCCGCCTGCTCGGACTGCCCAACACCGACGATACGCGCCACATCCCTACGCACGCCATCCGTCCCGACCCTCAAGGCATACCCTGCCGCATCCTGTCCCTCACCCCCCTGCCTGACAGCCTGCGCCTGACCTTCGCCCACCCCGAATACGGCGAACTGACCACCCTGCTGCCCGCCGAACACGTACCCGACGGCGATACCGTGCCGATCCATATCGATAAAGAACAAATCGTTTGGTTTGAACCATCTCAATGATGTTTCGTGTCCTGCCTTAATACGTTGCGTCCGAACATAGAAAAAGGTCGTCTGAAAATTTTCAGACGACCTTTTATGTCAGCGCATCAAGGCGTTATCAAATATTGGTTTCCAGATAAACGACTTGGGTTTGCAGATATTCTTCCAAACCGTGTTTGCCGTCCGCGCCGCCGATACCGGATTTTTTCCAGCCCGCGTGGAAGCCCTGCATGGCTTCGAAGTTTTCGCGGTTGATGTAGGTTTCGCCGAATTGCAGGCGGCGGGTGACGTAGAAGGCTTCGTTCAGGTTGGTGGTGTAAACGGAGCTGGTCAGACCGAATTCGCAGTCGTTTGCCAAGGCGATGACTTGGTCGAGCGTGTCGAAGGTGGCAACAGGCAGGACGGGGCCGAAGGTTTCTTCCTTCATGATGTCCATGTTGTTGTCGGTGTCGGTCAGCAGGGTCGGTTCGAAGAAATAGCCGCGTCCTTCGGCGCGTTTGCCGCCGCAGACCAGCGTCGCACCTTGTTTGACGGCGCGTTCCACTTTTTCGGCAACGGCTTTGACGGCGCGCTCTTCAATCAGCGGGCCCATTTCCAGCGCGCCTGCTTCGGCTTCGGCAGGGTTGCCGTAGCGTACGCCTTTCATGGCGGCGGTCATTTTTTCAATAAACGCGTCTTTCAGGCTGCTGTGGACATAGACGCGCTCGGCGCAGTTGCAGATTTGACCGGTGTTGCCGACGCGCGAAGCCAAGATGGATTTCACTGCCAAGTCCAAATCGGCGTCTTTCAAAACGATGGCGGGGGCTTTGCCGCCGAGTTCCAACGAGACTTTGGTGATGTTGGCGGAAGCGGCTTCCATCACTTGGCGGCCTGCTTCGACGGAGCCGGTCAGGCTGACCATATCGACTTGCGGATGGGCGGACAAGGCATTGCCGATTTCCGCACCCGGACCGTTCACAACGTTGAACACGCCTGCGGGCAGTCCCACGGCATCAACGATTTCAGCGAAGATGTGGCAGTTGATCGGGGTCACGCTGCTGGGTTTGACGACGATGGTGTTGCCCGTTACCAAAGCGGGGCCCATTTTGCGGGCAATCAGGAAGAAGGGGAAGTTCCACGGCAGGATGCCTGCCACGACGCCCAGCGGACGTTTGAACAATAAAATATTTTCACGCGGGCGGTCGCTTTGGATGATTTCGCCTTCGTAACGGCGCGCCCATTCGGCTTGGTAATCGAGATAGTCGGCGGTGAACATGACTTCCACGCGCGCCAAGTCTTTGGTTTTGCCGCCTTCGGCAACGATGGTGTCGGTCAGCTCGTCGGCGCGTTCGCGTATGCCTTGGGCGATTTTGCGCAAATACGCGCCGCGTTCGACCGCAGGTAGCCGCTCCCATGCCGGTTGCGCCGCGCGTGCCGCCGCTACGGCGCGGTCAACGTCTGCTTTTCCGCCTTTGGGTTCGCGGGCGATGGTTTCTTCGGTGGAAGGGTTCAATACGTCGCGCCATTCGCCGTTGAAATCATTTTCAAAGCGTCCGTTGATGTACATGGCCAATTGTTTCATTTCAAGTTCTCCTGTTGTTGTAGTCGCGTGTAGTCAGTGTATGCCTTTTATGCCGCCGCTGCAATGGAAATGCTGTTTGAAAATGCAAATTTAATAATATAGGCGTTTATTTTCAGACGACCTTTTGCTTTTTTATGTGCAAGGCTGTAAGGTTTTGGCATCCCCAACGTCTAATGATACAAACCGTCCACACAGGAAACATAGAGATGAAACCCCGTACCTTCTTTTCCCTTTGCGCCAAGTTCGGCTGCCTGTTTGCGCTGGGTGCCTGTTCGCCCAAAATCGCCGATGCCGAAGCCGCGACCGTGCCGCACACTTTGTCCACTTTGAAAACCGCGGACAACCGCCCCGCCAGTGTTTATTTGAAAAAAGACAAACCGACCCTGATTAAATTCTGGGCGAGCTGGTGTCCTTTGTGTTTGTCCGAACTGGGGCAGACCGAAAAATGGGCGCAGGACAAGCGGTTCAGCTCCGCCAACCTGATTACCGTCGCCTCGCCCGGTTTTCTGCACGAGAAAAAAGACGGCGACTTTCAAAAATGGTATGCCGGTTTGAACTATCCCAAGCTGCCCGTCGTGACCGACAACGGCGGCACCATCGCCCAAAGCCTGAATATCAGCGTTTACCCTTCGTGGGCGTTAATCGGTAAAGACGGCGACGTGCAGCGCATCGTCAAAGGCAGCATCAACGAAGCGCAGGCATTGGCGTTAATCCGCGACCCGAATGCCGATTTAGGTCGTCTGAAAAACGCGTTCTACAAACCCGACACACAGAAAAAGGATTCAAAAATCATGAACACGCGCACCATCTACCTCGCCGGCGGCTGCTTCTGGGGCTTGGAAGCCTATTTCCAACGCATAGACGGCGTGGTTGACGCAGTATCCGGCTACGCCAATGGCAAAACAAAAAATCCGAGCTACGAAGACGTGTCCTACCGCGATACGGGTCATGCCGAGACCGTCAAAGTCACCTACGATGCCGACAAACTCAGCCTCGATGACATCCTGCAATACTATTTCCGCGTCGTTGATCCGACCAGCCTCAACAAACAAGGCAACGACACCGGCACGCAATACCGCAGCGGTGTGTACTACACCGACCCCGCCGAAAAAGCCGTCATTGCCGCCGCCCTCAAACGCGAGCAGCAAAAATACAAACAGCCCCTCGTCGTTGAAAACGAGCCGCTGAAAAACTTCTACGACGCCGAGGAATACCATCAGGACTACCTGATTAAAAACCCGAACGGCTACTGCCACATCGACATCCGCAAAGCCGACGAACCGCTGCCGGGCAAAACCAAAGCCGCCCCGCAAGGCAAAGGCTTCGACGCGGCAACGTATAAAAAACCCAGCGATGCCGAACTCAAACGCATCCTGACCGAAGAGCAATACCAAGTTACCCAAAAAAGCGCAACCGAATACGCCTTCAGCCACGAATACGACCATCTGTTCAAACCCGGTATTTATGTCGACGTCGTCAGCGGCGAACCCCTGTTCAGCTCCGCCGACAAATTCGATTCCGGCTGCGGCTGGCCGAGCTTCACCCGCCCGATTAACGCCGCCGCCGTTACCGAACACGACGATTTCAGCTACAACATGCGCCGCACCGAAGTACGCAGCCACGCCGCCGATTCGCACTTGGGACACGTCTTCGCCGACGGCCCGCAAGACAAAGGCGGACTGCGCTACTGCATCAACGGCGCGAGTTTGAAATTCATCCCGCTGGAACAAATGGACGCGGCAGGCTACGGCGCGTTGAAGGGTAAAGTGAAATAAAGGCGCGATAGAACGAAAGGTCGTCTGAAAACGGCGGATCGGGTATGGATTGCCCGACCCACTGGTTTTCAGACGACCTTTTTATCTCAGCTTTATCTCAGCGATAACTTTGTCTCAAAAGACATCAGGACGGACACTATAAAAAAGGGCGCATCATGCGCCTTTTTGTCTTGAACTCACGTCGTCTGAAATCCGACGATGAATCAGCCTTCAATCTTCTTCGCCTTCCTGCAAACCTTTATCCTGCAAAGTATCCTGCAAGGCGGATTCTTGGGCGGTTTCCGCCAAATCGCGTTGCAGGCGTTTGGTGGTTTTGACGCCCAGCGCACGCAGTTTTTCGGCGCGGCTGACCAAATTGCCCTTGCCCTGCGAGAGCTGTTTGAAGGCTTGTTGGAACTGGCTTTGCGCTTGGTCGATGTTTTTGCCGACGCCCTCAAGCGTTTGGACGAAGCCGGTGAATTTGTCGTAAAGTCTGCCGCCTTCAGCCGCGATGGCGAGGGCGTTTTGGTTTTGCTGTTCGTTGCGCCAGATGTGGGCGACGGTGCGCAGGGTGGCGAGCAGCGTACTCGGACCGACCGGCATGATGCGCTTGTCGAAACATTCTTGGAACAGGGCGGCATCGTGTTGCAGGGCGAGCAGGTAGGCGGGTTCGACGGGGATGAACATAAACACGAAGTCCAGCGTGCGCACGCCTTCGAGGTCGGTATAGTCTTTTTGCGAAAGGCTGCGGATGTGGGCGCGGATGCTGGCGACGTGGGCGGCGAGTTCGCGCTCGGCGGTTGCGGCGTCGGCAGCTTGGGTGTAGCGGACGTAGGCGGTCAGCGAGACTTTGGAATCGATGACGATTTGTTTGCCTTCGGGCAGGTTGACGAGGACGTCGGGCTGGAGGCGGCGCGCGCCGTCTTCTTCTTGGCGGACGGCGGCGGCTTGGACAGTGTATTCGCGCCCTTTTTGCAGGCCGGAATGTTCCAAAACGCTTTCTAAAATCATCTCTCCCCAGTTGCCTTGGGTCTTGTTTTGCGTGCCGGTAAGGGCGTCGGTGAGGGCTTTGGCGTCGCTGTGCAGTTGGGTGTTGAGGGTTTGCAGGCGTTTGAGTTCGTTTTCGAGGGTCAGCCGTTCGCGCGCTTCTTTTTCATAGGTTTGCTGAACCAGCTCACTGAAGCCGTGGATGCGTTCGTTGAGCGGGGTCAGCAGTTGGCTGAGGTGGTCGCGGTTTTGCTCGGTGAAGCGGCGGCTTTTCTCTTCCAAAATGGTGTTGGCAAGGTTTTGGAACTGGTCGCTCAAGCTTTGACGGGCTTCGGCAAGAAGTTTGAGTTTTTCGTCGGCGGCGAGGCGTTCCTGTTCGAGCTGGATATGGAGGCGTTCGTTGCGGACGTGCAGGTTGTGCGCGTTTTCCTGAAGCTCGGCGTAATCTTGTTTCAGACGACCTGCTTCCAGTTCGCGCTCTTGAAGATAGCCGATTTGGCGTTCGGCGGCGGCGAAGCGGTTACCCAATTCCTGCAACTCGCCCTGCAAATCTTGAACGTGATAGCGTGAATCGGCAAGCTCGGCGGCGGTTTGCGCCTGATTTTGTTCGGCAAATTCAATATTCTGGCGACACTCGGCAAGCGATTGCATCAGGGCAAACTGCTGCGTCTGTGCCTTGTTGCGGGCGAGCAGCCAAGTGATGAGCGCGCCGGACAGAAAGGCAAGCGCGGCGGTCAGAAGGAGCGGGAGATTCATAGGTCGTCTGAAAACGGAAAAAAGCAAAAACGGCAATATAGCATGTTTGCAGGACAAGCTCGCTGCGCGCTTGCATAGGATAGGGCGGAATGGCTGATAAACGATGCCAAGCAGCGGGTTGCAGAACGCAGGGCGCAGCAGTCGAACTGAATCAATCTGAATCAATTTGATTGAGGCGTGAACGGCATCGACGAAACAGAAAGCCTTTTCAGACGACCCTGCCAACCCATAAACACAAACAGGTCGTCTGAAAACCTGAAAACAAGTGTTGCACGTTTCGCCGCGTCCAAACAGAGCTTTGACCGCCGACAGCTTGGAAAAACCGCTCACTTTGGGCAAGGCGAAATAAGCCGCAGCGCCGGATGAGAGATTTGATAAGTGATTTCATAGGAAAACAGCGGATTCAGGTTTGTCGGGCAGGGATTTTGGTTTCAGACGACCTGTTTTTGCCAAAAATAGATAGGTTATTTAAAAAATAGCAATGGTGATTATAGTCTGAGGCTAAAATGCTAGAGGCCAAGCAGAAAAGTGTTGTTTTTTATCTAATTGAAAAATAAAAGGAAAATTTAAAAATTTTCTAAAATGATGTAATTTGGCAACAAAAAATCCGAGAGCATCTATTCTAAAATAAACAATTTGTAATCGGCTTGTAACTAAGACATCGGTGTCATTCTTCAAGACATCGATGTTATTTTCAAAAATAAAAATAATTTATCAAAATAATTACATTAAAGCATTAATACCACTATTTTCTTTACAAAAAAACTGTATAATTTATCAATTAAGGCGGTATCATGACCCTGTCGATACGGCAGACACGCCGCCGGCAAATGCAAATGTTATTAAATAACATTTGGTAAGTATGAGAAAGGATTACCCGAAATGAAAAATTTATTGACCTTGGCCGCAGCCTCTTTAATCGGTATGGCCGGTGTTACCGCTTCAGCCTCTATGGTTGCCCGCAATATCGAAACCGCTGCAAAAAAATAATTTGAAAACAAACGAAATATTTTAAACGCTTCCCAAACCCCCACAAACAACCTTCCCGCCCGCGGCGGAGCGGCTTTCGGCTTTCAACCGATTCCGGCATCAGATGCCGACACAAGCGCGAACCGCAGACCGCCAAATTCGGCGGCGGGAACAAAAGAAAGAGAGATTACCATGAAAAACTTAATCAAATTGGCAGCCGCCTCCCTGATTGGCATGTCCGGTCTGACCGCCAGCGCGACGACCGCCGCCAAAAACATCGCCGAAGCTGGCAAATAATCAGCCGATCCGACGATATATTGGATTAAATTTAAATCAGGACAAGACGAGGCAACGCCGTACTGGTTTAAAGTTAATCCACTATAA
>JUNU01000041.1 GCA_001067655.1 Neisseria lactamica | reverse complement strand
AACTGTATTGGGGTTTCGGTTATCGGGGGAGGAAGGAATTTTGCAAAGGTCTCACGCTGTACCAATCTTCCCGACGAGTCAGTGCGAATACAAACGCGCCCCTAAATATAGACAAAAAGGTCGTCTGAAAACATCCGCACCCATGCGAAACGTTTTCAGACGACCTTTTGCTTATCTTAACCGGGATAGAACCTTATTTCTTTTAACGCCCGAAGCCGATATAAGTTTCTCCGCTGCCTTGGCTGCGGCTGCGCCAAGTGTCTTTGGCGCCGGTTTTCGAACCCAAGGGCGTATCTTGTTCGACCTGCCACAATACATCATTGCTGCCGCCGATAGGATGCGAACCGCGCATACCGACATAGCTACCCATGTCGCTTACGCCGTTATTGGAAATTCTGTGGCTGCCGTATTGGGTGTTGGAAGCTTCCACTCCGGCTTTCAAATCGCCGTAAAAATGAACTTCCGCCGCAGCCAACGCAGGCAGTGCGAGTAAAGACAAAATCAGAATTTTCTTCATTATGAAATGCTCCTTATGTGACATCCCTTCTGCACAAGCAGGCGGGAAGGGTTAGTGCAAGGCGAATTCTACCGTCCTAAGCGTTTGTGTTTGAACGAAGAAAGAAAATTCATGCAAAGGGTCGTCTGAAAAGCGTCAAATCAGATTCAAACTTCCCATGCCGACCGTATACGTTTTTAACTGCAGATGCGCTTCAAACCAAAGCCGCACCTCGCCATCCGGGGCTTTACCATCCGACGACAAATGGAAACGCGCCCATAAAAGCCGCAGCCATTACAGACACACCGGCTTTCGCTATAATGAATACACCCTCCACTTGGCGCGAAAGGAATATTTATGAATCCCGAAAACACCCTGTGTCTGATTATCGACATCCAAGAACGCCTCCTCCCCGCCCTGCACGACAAAGACGATATGTTGCACCACAGCCGTATCCTGATACAGGGGCTTCACGCCTTAGGCGTCCCGTTTGCCGTGACCGAGCAATATCCGAAAGGCTTAGGCAAAACGGTTCCCGCCGTCTCGCTGCTGCTGCCCGAAACTACGCCTTTTATCGAAAAAACCCGTTTCTCCGCCTTCTCCCCCGAAACGCACGCGATTCTGACGCAGGCAGCCGTTCAAAACATCATCTTAATCGGTGCAGAAACCCATATTTGTATGTTGCAAACCGTATTGGATTTGCGCTTGGAAGGTTTCAATGTTTACGTCCCCTTTGAATGCACGACATCCCGTTCCCCCGCAAACAAAGAAAACGGTCTGGCGCAAATGCGCGAAGCCCGCGCCACCGTTTCCAATGTGGAAAGCATTTTGTTCCAATTGCTGGGCGACGCCCGCCACCCCGCCTTCAAAACCGTTTCCAAACTGATTCAATAGCCTGTTAAGGTCGTCTGAATGCAATACACCATCACCGAAGCCTCCAAAACCGACCTGCCCGACATTGTCGAGATTTACAACAGCACCATAGCCGCCCGCCAATCCACTGCCGACCTGACCCCCGTCAGCATTGCCGAACGCGAACCATGGTTCGACGCGCACGGCGGCAAGCGGCCTCTGTATGTATTGAAAAATAAAGACGGTACGGTTTTGGCGTGGTGCAGCCTCAGCGACTACTACCCGCGTCATGCCTATCACATCAGCGCAGAAATCAGCCTCTATGTCCGCCATGACGCGCGCGGTATCGGCGTGGGCAAAATCCTGCTGCAAAATGTGCTCGAACGCGCACCGTCCTTGGGCATTAAAAACATATTGGCAGTCATCTTCGGACACAACTACCCCAGCCTGCACCTGTTTCACCAGTTCGGCTTTACGGAATGGGGGCGATTGCCCGCCGTATGCGACTTAGGAACGCAGCAAGCCGATGTGGTCATCTTAGGCAAAAAATTAGTCGATTGAATCCCCGACAGCCAAACCGCAAACCTTTCCAAACACTACCCGCCCCAAACCAAAATGACCGCTCCCCAAACCTGCCCCTGCTCTTCAGGACAAACCTACAACGACTGTTGCGCCCCGTTCCACCGCCACGAAAACCTGCCGCAAACCGCCGAACAGCTGATGCGTTCCAGATACAGCGCCTATGTTTTGCACGATATCGCCTATATTGTTGAAACGACTGTCCCTTCCCAGCAACACCAGCTCGATCAAGCCGATATGCTGGCATGGAGTCAGACGACCCATTGGCAGGGTTTGGAAGTCATGCAACACGCCAATGTCGGCAAACAACACGCCCAAGTCGAATTCAAAGCCTATTTCCAAGACGGTCAGGAAACCGCGTGCCATCATGAATTATCCGCCTTCGTCAAAATCGACAACCGCTGGTATTTCATCGACCCGACCACGCCCTTACCCGGCATGAAACACGACTGCATCTGCGGTTCACACAAAAAATTCAAAGCCTGCTGCGGCCGTTTTTTCAAATAACAAACCCTGCCCATCCGCAGGAAAATTTGAAACCATGCCCGCAGACAGGCTGCGTCTCCTGAAAACACCGGTTTCAAAAATGCCGCCGTTCCTTCCCTCTTCCCCACCTCAATCCGCCTGAAAAACAGCCCTTTCCGTTATAATTCCCTTTTTCCCGCCCCATTCCCCAACAGACGACATGAAAGCCGCCTTTTTCCTCCTCTACCTCATCCAGCTCCTGCCCTTCAAGGCCATACACAAAATCGCCGACGCAGTGGGCATCCTTGCCTATTACTCCGTCAAACCGCGCCGCAAAGTGGGTGAGACCAACCTCAGAAAATGCTTTCCCGAATGGAGCGAAGACAAACGCAAAGCCGTGCTCAAACGCCATTTTCAGCACATGGCGAAGCTGATGCTCGAATACGGCTTGTATTGGTACGCACCCGCAGACAGGCTGCGCAAACTCGTGCATTATCAAGACAAACACCATCTTGATAACGCGCTCGCGGCAGGCGAAAAAGTCATCCTGCTTTATCCGCATTTCACCGCATTTGAAATGGCGGTTTACACCCTCAATCAGGACGTGCCGCTGACCAGTATGTATTCGCACCAAAAAAACAAAGCGTTGGACGAACAAATCCTCAAAGGCCGCCACCGCTACAACAACGTCTTCCTCATCGGCCGCACCGAAGGTCTGCGCGCGATTATCAAGCAACTGCGCAAAAGCGATGCTCCCTTCCTTTACCTGCCCGACCAAGATTTCGGCCGCAACGACTCCATCTTCGTCAACTTCTTCGGCATTCCCACCGCCACGATTACAGGCTTGAGCCGCATCGCCGGCATGACCAAAGCCAAAGTCATCCCTGCCATTCCCACGCGCAATGCCGACAACACCGTTACGCTGCGCTTTTATCCTGCATGGGAAAACTTCCCTTCAGACGACGTTGTAGCCGACACCCAGCGCATGAACGACTTTATCGAAGCACGGGCAAGGGAAAATCCCGAACAGTATTTCTGGCTGCACAAACGCTTCAAAACCCGTCCCGAAGGCGAACAGGGATTTTATTGAATTACATACAGTTACATCAAAAAACAAAGCCCGTCATATACGGGCTTTTATTATTTCTATTAAATCGAAAATTAACAACGATAGTAACAAATTTTTAATTGAGAATTTTTCACATTAACTCTTTGGTTAAACTGGATATTCAGGTTTATTAGATGCTCGACATACGAAAAAATCGCGTCATTTCCCGTAAAACATAAATATGATGCAAAATTTTGATTAACATATTAAATTTAATTTTATTTAAAATCAACATGTTATAAAATAACATTTTAAAAGAATTAATTATACAGACCAACCAATAAAGAATATAATTTCAAATTTACAAAAATATTTATTTTATATTCATTAAAAATTTAACCAATCAGAATTATATTTTAAAATTTAAATAAATATTGAAATATTATAAATATATATTTTACATAAAAAAATAATATAAACCTCTTGGCAAACCCAAAATTTTCGCGTAAATTTCGTTACATCAAATTACAGACGCACTGACAGATTTGATACTCCAGTTTCCTACTGCAAGCTCTCCAGCTTGCAAGTGGATGTTCTGAGACTCACTCCCTCGGAACAAAAGTTTACCCGCACGGAGTTGAGCCGTGCAGGTAAAGCCGCAGGCGAAAGCCTGTATTGTTTGTGAAGCGTAAATCTCTGATTTGAGGTATTGGGGCAATCCTGTGGGGGATTGCCTCCTTTTTTTGTTCATTTGCTTTATCGAGTCAATAAAGGTTTATAGCGAACAAAACCAGAAAATCCCCATCCATCTCCCCTCTTCTCAAGCGTAAACAACGGATAATCTGAGCATCTTGTTATTGGTATCCGCCATATAAAAAAGGTCGTCTGAAACATTTTTCAGACGACCTTTTGACAAACAGGGAACGCGGATTATGCGTTGCCTTCTTGTTGTTGCTGGTACATGGCTTCGAAGTTGATCGGAGCGAGCAGTACGGGCGGGAAGCCGGCGCGGGTTACGCTGGTGGAAATGGCTTCGCGTGCGTAAGGGAAGAGGATGTTCGGGCAGGCTACGCCTAAGAGCAGTTGAACGTCTTCTTCAGGGATGTTTTCCAGACGGAAGATGCCGCTTTGGGTCACTTCGTTCAGGAACATGGTGCGTTCGGCGTTGAGTTTGGCGGTTACGGTAACGGTTACGTCAACGTTGTAGTAGCCGTCTTCCAGCTTCTCGCTGTTGGTGGAAACGCGCATATCGACTTCAGGCTCGCCTTGTTCCAAGAAGATTTGGGGGGCGTTGGGCACTTCCAAAGACAGGTCTTTGACGAACAGACGCTCAATGCTGAATACGGGTTGCAATTCTTCGCTCATTTTGTTTTCCTAGTTGGGTTTAAAGTTACGGGTTTAATAAAGAATCCAGCCTGCCTTCGCGGTGCAGGCCGTACAAATCGGTGAAACCGCCGACGTGGGTATCGCCGATGAAAATTTGAGGGATGCTGCGCTGTCCTGAAAGCTGCTGCATTTCGGCAAAGGCTTCGGGGCTGCGGTCGACGCGGATTTCGTTGATTTCAGCGACGCCCAGCGAATGCAGCAGCTTTTTAGCCATGGTGCAGTAGGGGCAGAACGCGCCTGTGTACATCGTAACGGTTTGCATGATTGTTTTTTAAAGTTCTAACGGGGTTCACTATATGGGCATATGGTTTATTTTACAATACTTGAAATCGGCTATTTTGCCTGAATCTTTGTTTTTAGGGCGTGAGGGCTGTCTGCCGCCCATGTGCCAAAACGCCGTTTTTAAAGTATGATAAACGGCAATCCGAACCGCTTTTGTCATTTATTTTATTTTCCACAAAACCGACGGCAAGCGGATGGTAGATTAAATTTGAGTCAGAACAGCAACACAATCAGCCGGTCATTTTTCAGGTTTGGGCAAAGCCAAGCCGCGCTGGTTCAAATTTAATCTACTATATTTCTTATTAAAAATCAGGAACTAAATCATGCTTTCAGGAATCCCCATCCCGAAGGACGCTATTCGTCCGCCCGAAACCGTGCTTGTTAACATTACGCCGCAGGAAACGCGCGTGGCGGTGTTGGAAGAAAACAATATCTGCGAGCTGCACATCGAACGCAACAGCGGCCACAGTCTGGTCGGCAATATTTATCTGGGCGTGGTGCGCCGCGTGTTGCCAGGGATGCAGAGCGCGTTTATCGACATCGGTTTGGAACGCGCCGCGTTTCTGCACATCGTCGATGTCCTCGAACAACGCCGCAACCCCGACGAAACCCAGCGCATCGAGCATATGTTGTTTGAAGGGCAGTCGGTTTTGGTGCAGGTCATCAAAGACCCGATTAACACCAAAGGTGCGCGCCTTTCCACTCAAATTTCGTTAGCGGGGCGTTTCCTCGTCCACCTTCCGCAGGAAGACCACATCGGCATTTCCCAGCGCATCGAAGACGATGCCGAACGCAACAGCCTGCGCGAACGCCTGACTAATCTATTGCCAGAAGACGCGTGCCACGGCTATATTATCCGCACCAACGCCGAAAACTCCACCGACGAGCAGCTTCTGTCCGACATCCACTACCTGACCAAAGTGTGGGAACACATTCAAGAACAAGCGAAAACCCAGCCGCCGGAAACCCTGCTGTATCAGGATTTGCCTTTGAGCCTGCGCGTGTTGCGCGATATGTTCAGCCTCGACACGCAAAAAATCCTGGTCGATTCAACCGAAAACCACCGCCGCATGACCCGCTTCGCTGAGCAATACGTTCACGGCGCATTGGGCAGGATAGAGTTGTTCAAAGGAGAACGCCCGCTGTTTGAAACCCATAACGTCGAGCAGGAAATCAGCCGCGCCCTGCAACCGCGCGTCAACCTCAACTTCGGCAGCTACCTGATTATCGAGTCCACCGAAGCCATGACCACGATAGACGTGAACACCGGCGGCTTCGTCGGCGCGCGCAACTTCGACGAAACCATCTTCCGCACCAACCTCGAAGCCTGCCACACCATCGCCCGCGAATTACGGTTGCGCAACCTCGGCGGCATCATCATCATCGACTTCATCGACATGGCGCAGGAAGCGCATCGCGAAGCCGTGTTGCAAGAGCTTGCCAAAGCCCTCGCCTTCGACCGCACCCGCGTTACCCTCAACGGCTTCACCAGCTTGGGTTTGGTCGAGCTGACCCGCAAACGTTCGCGCGAAAACCTCAGCCAAATCCTCTGCGAACCCTGCCCATCCTGCCAAGGCAGGGGTCGTCTGAAAACACCGCAGACCATCTGCTACGAAATCCAGCGCGAAATCGTCCGCGAAGCCCGCCGTTACGACGTGCAATCCTTCCGCATCCTCGCCGCACCCAACGTCATCGACCTCTTCCTCGACGAAGAATCGCAATCGCTGGCGATGCTCATCGACTTTATCGGCAAACCGATTTCGCTGGCAGTCGAAACCGCTTACACGCAGGAACAATACGATATTGTGTTGCTGTAAAGACAAAAGGTCGTCTGAAAACAGAATCGGGTTTTCAGACGACCTTTTGGCAAGATTGGCAAACAATTCAAGTGCAGTATTCCTTTAGATAAACAATTTCCAACATACCAAGCAGAACCCACGCCGAAGGAACCCAATAAAGTACGGAAAAAACAACAAAAAGGTCGTCTGAAAACCAGCCGCCCCTTTCAGACGACCTCCCGCTAAACCCCTCCTAATTTTCCCCTGCTATCCTTCCCGCTGATTAAGGAGAACACCATGCGCGTATTGCTTGCAGAAGACGACAATATGATTGCCCAAGCCATAGCCGCCAACCTCAAAGACAGCGGCTATGCCGTCGACTGGGTCAAAAACGGCAGCCAAGTTTCCACTGCCCTTCAGGCGCAGAACTACGACTTGCTGCTGCTCGACCTCGGACTGCCAGGCAAAGACGGGTTGGACGTCCTCACCCAAATCCGACACGAAGGCAGCCAAACCCCCGTCCTCATCGTTACCGCCCGCGATGACCTCCACAGCCGCCTCAACGGACTGGACGGCGGCGCCGACGACTACATCGTCAAACCTTTCGACATGGCGGAGCTGCAAGCCCGTATACGCGCCGTCCTGCGCCGCCACAGCGGCCACAGCCAAACCCTGCTGACCAACGGCACGCTCACCCTCAACCCCGCCACCTACCAAGTCGAAGTACAAGGACAAGACAAACCCGTCCTCCTGAGCAACAAAGAATTTGCCGTCCTCCAAGCCCTGATGATGCGCCCCGGCATTATCCTTTCCCGCAGCGACCTTGAAGACAAAATCTACGGCTGGGGCGAAGAAGTCGAAAGCAACGCCGTCGATTTCCTCATCCACGCCCTACGCAAAAAGCTCGGCAAAGAACACATCCAAAACGTACGCGGCGTAGGCTGGCTGGTCGCAAAAGAGGTCGTCTGAAACCTCAAACCGCGTATCCGCCCGCCCATGCCATAATTAATAACAAAACCTAAAACAGCCTCGCCAAACACACTATGCATCACTTTATCCAGACCCTCAAACAATCCCTGCAAGTCCGTATCAGCATCGCCCTGATACTGATGTTCCTGCCCTTGTCCATCATCGCAGGCGCATTCTCCTATTACCAAACCTACCATGAAGCCGAAGAGCTTCAGGACGACCTGTTGCGCCAAACCGCCGCCTACATCAACCCCAAAACCACCGACTACACACAAATAGGCAGCGAAAACCACATCCTCATCCAAACCTTCGGACAAGAAGACACCGTCCCCCTGTCCAACACACTCGGCGAAGGATTCCACACCATCAAAGGCGGCGTTGATGACGACGACGATGATGACGATGAATACCGCGCCTACATCCACCAAACCCCGCAAGGCAAAATCGCCGTACTCCAAGAAACCGAATACCGCGACGACCTCGCAGCCACCGCCGCCTACCAAAGCGTCCTCCCGCTGCTCATCGCCCTGCCCCTCATGATCCTGTTGACCGTATGGATCACCTACCGCGCCATGCGTCCCGTTAAGACCCTTTCCGCCTCCCTCGGACAACGCCGTCCAGACGACCTCTCGCCGCTGGACGGAGAAGGCGTGCCCAGCGAAATACAAGGCTTCGTTACCGCCATCAACCAACTGCTGCAACGAACAGGCGAAAACATCCGCCGCCAGCAACGCTTCATCGCCGATGCCGCCCACGAACTGCGCAGCCCACTGACCGCCCTCTCCCTTCAGGCAGAACGGCTCACCAAACTGCCCCAATCGGACGAAGCCCGCGAACAAACCAGCCTCATCCTCCAAAGCATACAGCGCAACCGCCACCTGCTCGAGCAGCTCCTGACCCACGCCCGCGCCCAAGGTTCCGAAACCCAACGCAACCTGACCGACATCAGTCTGCAAGCCCAGTTCCGCCGCGTGCTGCAAGAACTCATGCCCCTTGCCCTCAACAAACAGCAAGACATCGGCGTCGCCGTTGTAAACGACCTGCGCATCCGAGCCGACGACACCGAAATCTACACCCTCATCAAAACCTTCACCGACAACGCCATCCGCTACACCCCCGCAGGCGGCCGCATCGATATAGGTTTCAGCGAGACCCCGACCACCCTCACCATCTGGGTGGAAGACGACGGCCCCGGCATCCCCGCCGCCGAACGCAGCCGCGTAACCGACGCATTCTACCGCATACTCGGCACGGAACAGCAAGGCACCGGACTCGGACTCTCCATCGCCGACGCCATCGCCAAACGCTACGGCGGCAAACTCATCCTCGCCGACAGCCGCAACTTCGCCCACGGCCTGCTGATACAGGCGGAACTCAACAAACAGCTTCTCCGAGCCGACTAAGCAAAACAAAAAGGTCGTCTGAAAACCGAGTTTCAAGGTTTTCAGACGACCTTCTTTCATTCCCCTTCATCACATCATCCGCATCAAATTTATTATATTGGATTAAATTTAAATCAGGACAAGGCGACGAAGCAGCGGACAGTACAGATAGTACGGAACCGATTCACTTGGTGCTTCAGCACCTTAGAGAA
>JUNU01000379.1 GCA_001067655.1 Neisseria lactamica | reverse complement strand
ACTGTCTGCGGCTTCGTCGCCTTGTCCTGATTTAAATTTAATCCACTATATTTTTTCTAGAGCGGATTAATTTTAAAACCGGTCGGGCATTGTCCTGTCTTGATTCGGTATGAAGTTAATTTGTCATAAATATTTGAATGGTAATGGCTTTATTCATTATTTTAAAGAATCGATTGGCACTCAAACCATCGTAATTTTACCCGTTTTATAACCATTTTGATAAGCGGTATGAATTTGATATTTAACGGTAGTTACTAATTTATTTATTTTTTGATATGATAAGTAAATTTTTTTAAAAAGGTAAAAACTATGAAAGGTATTATCAGGCTGGGAGATTCGACTACTCATGGAGGCGTTGTGGTTCAAGCGTCTTCGGATATGGTCATTGAAGGAAAGCCTGCCGCTCTGGTAGGCGATTTGGTTTCTTGCCCCATACCCGGGCATGGAACCAATCCTATTATTGAAGGCAGTCAATATATGTCGTTTAAGGGGCGTGATGTTGCTGTGGACGGTTGTAAAACTGCATGCGGTTGCGCCTTGATCAGCAGTATGCCGACTGTCGGAAGCGACTAAGGGGAATGGAATCTGCAAGGAGCTAAAGTGCCGGATTGTCGGAAATAAGATACAAAATTGAATAATCCTTTTAGTGTCGCAGATTTTTAGGGGCGCATACCTGATTCGGGGTAGGTTTGGTAAACAGCCTTTCATCTCAATAATTTAAAAGTTCTGATATTCAGAATACAGATTAAGTTTTTAGATTTTAAGTTTATTTTTCGGAAGTTATTATGAAGCCAATTTTTACTGGCATAGTGGTTATTATTCTAAGCATCGTCAGTGCAGTCTTACTCTACTTTTTAGGTCATAAATTCGGAATCGATACATCTGCAGCCAAGGCGGTTGTTTGGGCGTGTATCACGGTAGTGACCTCGTTGATATTCTTTATCCCTCTGTTGACGCGAATGCTTTGGTCAGGCGTGTCCGACAGACATTCTAACTTGAAGCATCTGAATCCCGAAGATTTAAGCGGTGACAGTACGGAATCTACCCATTTGATCGGTGTGTCGGAACGCTGGGAGCAGTTGAGACATATCCACTTACTGACCAAGCAATATAAAAAACACCGTAAGCCTTGGATTTTTGTGGTTACCCAAGACACTGCCTTGCTGGAAGCCTCTTTGCCGGATATCCGCCGTCAGTTGTGGGTGGAAACCGCATCGGCTATTTGGATTGATGCCCAGGCTATGGAGCCTGCAGGCGGCTGGCAATATCTGAGGGGCGTGGGTAAACGTCCAGCCGAAGGCATTGTCTCTCTTCAAGCAAAATCCTCAATTCACGAGAATGCTGCGCAATTGACCGAGTTAATGAAAAAGCTCGGATGGAAGCTGCCGATTAATCAGGTTTATCTGACCAATGAAACCGATGAAATGCCATCAGCCATCAGCCATGCTTTGAAATATGGTTCGACTGTATCGGCAACGGAGTTGGCGAAAGAATTGGATCAGTTTGCCAACCAGTTGGCAGCATTGGGTACGCAGCTGATTGAGGAAGATTTGCGCCAAACACCTATTGCAAAATTGTCTGCTACGTTGCCTGCTCACAGTCAAACTTTGGCGGATCATATTGCTGCTGAAAAACGGAGTTTGGGAAAACTGGATACAGTTGCTGGCGTTTCGTTTATTCAAACCAATAATCCTGAACAATCAGGAGATTTGATTTACCGTGCGTTTAACGACCTGTCTGTTTTGGGTTCAGGTAAGAAACTGCATTTGTCCAAAACGGAAAAAACCTATTTGGCAATGAGTGCCGTAGCTTTGCTGATCGGTAGTGTGTTTGCAGTGGGTGCGCACAGCAGTTATCAAGATATAGGTCGTCTGAATGCTGATTTGGAAAGTATTCAGAAGGCAAAATCACGCTCGGAAAAAGTTGCAGCATTAATCAAACTGCAACAGAGTATTACCGAAATGGAATCCGGCAGGGATTTCTTGCAATATACAGCCAAGTTCTTGGGCTATGAACATAGAAAAGAGTTGTTGGCTGCCGCGTATCGTAAATACGGTATTTTGGTTAAAGATGTCGTCAGCCGCCCTGCTACCGTATTCTTCGCGAATAAGTTGGATGGTTTGACTATGCTCGAAGGGCATATTCCGGACGACTTCGCGCTGCAAGACAGTTCTTATCAAGACCTGAAAGCATATTTGATGCTGACGTCTCATGTAGAGAAAACCAAAGACAAAAAAGATGCCGAATTCTTAACGAAAAAACTGGTGGAAATGTTGTCAGCACAGAATGTTTCTACCAAAGATGCACAAATTTTGGCCCAATTTTTCGTACCGCGCATGGCTACCCATTCCGGTTGGCTGGAAACGGAGCAACCTGAATTGGTGTCACGAAGCCGTCAGATTCTGGTGGATTGGATCAACCGCGACCAAGGCAGTGAACAGTTATACAAACGCATCGTACAAGGTACGGATGCCAAGCTGAAAACCATCACATTGGCAGAGCTGCTGAATAAGGATTTGAAAGGCATTTGGAATGTCGGCAAACCTTTGCCTCGTGTGTATACAGTCGAAGGCTGGGAGAAATATGTTAAACCTGCTTTGGACCAAGCTGTTAAAGACAGCAAGAATACTGACTGGGTACTGGGCGGAAACCTGCATCAGGCACCGGTGACGGAAGCTGCGATCAACAGTCTGAAAGAGCGTTATTTCAAAGAATATGCTGCGGCTTGGTATGACATGATGAACAGTATTACATGGCAGCCAAGAACGACCAATTTGGATGCAGTCAATCAGTTCCACGTTTATGCAGATCCTCAGCGTTCCCCATTGGTGGCATTGTTCCATGCTGTGAAAGAAAGCAGCCAGTTGGACAGCAAAAAAATCGACGTAAATCCGGCGGTTGCCGATGCTGCAAAACGTGCGGCGGCAAGGCAGCTGTCTTCCCGCTCGCGTAGGGTTGCCGATACGGTATTAAATTCACAGGCAGAAAACATCAACGCCCTGGAAGGTAAAGTCAATGATTATCTGGCAGGACCGTTGGAAGCAGAATTTGAAAACCTGCTGCAATTGATTGACGCGCAAATCAATCCGAAGAGCGATTTGAGCCTGCAACGCTACCTTGAGCGCGTGACGACCATTAAACAACGTTTGATTCAAATGGCGTCTTCTTCCGATACCGGTGGTGTAGCCAGATCGGCCGTTCAAGGAGTCTTGAACGGCGGAGACAATGAATTTCTTGAAGGTATGCAGTATGCACGTTTGATTGAGGCTGGTGTGGGCGACAGATTACTGCCGTTTGCGCGCAACGTTTTTGTCTTGCCATTTAATTCCGTATGGGATTCGATTGCAGGCGTGGCCCAAAAAGACATCAATAATCTGTGGGCAAGCAATTTTGTTAATCCTATGCAGTCCGAGTTGGGCGGCAGATATCCGTTTGCCAAATCAGAAACCGAAGTTTCGATTCCCGTATTGGCAAAATACTTGGATATCAACAAAGGCGCATTGAATCAGTTTATAACGACCCAATTGGCAGGTGTTTTGACCAAACAAGGCAATCAATGGATTGTGGCACCGGGAAGCGAATTGAAAGTCAATCCGGGATTGTTGCAACAGTTGAATAAATTGAGTGCGATTTCTGAGGATTTCTTCGTCAACGGAGAAGGTGGTTACAGCTTTGAGCTGAAGCCGACGTCTACTCAGGGAATTGTTCAATTCGACTTGGTTATTGATGGTCAATCATTGAATTATTTCAACCAACAGACAGAGTGGAAGCCATTCAAATGGCCGGGTGATGTCAGCAATGCCGGTTTGCGTATTTCTTGGGAAACCGAGGCAGAAGGTATGCGTAAAACTCAGGAAATCAGCGGACGTTTCGGTTTCATCCGTATGCTTGAAAAATCTAGGGTTACACCGATTGATGGAAGTACTTATTTGGTTGAGTTCCCACTGGAAAAAGACAAATTGATGCGCTTCTATATGCGGACCAATTCCGGTAAAGGACCGTTGGGACTGCTGGATCTGAAAAATATCCATCTGCCGAATAAGATTTTTGAGGTTAAATAATGATGACATTACCCCAATGGGTAAAGCCGATACTCGGTGATGAAGGTACATCTATCACCGATAACAATATCCATCGCTGGCAAGAATGGTTGGAGCCTGTTTCAGACGATCATCCTTGCGGCGAGGATATCGCCTATGCAGATGATTTTGAAGCCATCAAAATTGAGCTGGCCAAACTTTCGGGTATGGACTACCGATTGATTTTGGATGCTTCAGAACGCCTGCTGAAGCGTGAATCTAAAGACCTGAGGGTGGCAACCTATTACATTTTTGCCTTGCTGAGAGACAGAGGCTTGGCAGGTTTTTCGGACGGCTTGGAGATTTTGTGCGGGTTGCTGCAAAAATTCGATCAGTCGCTGTGGCCGAAAAAGCCGGTACAAAAACGTAATGCATTAAATTGGTTGTCCGGTGAAAGGGTGCTGGATACGCTTAAGAACGTGGGATTATCCGATTCTACAGAGCTTAAGCGGACATTATCGGCTTTGATGTCGTTGCAACATTACTTTGATGGATGGGAAGAGACAGTACGCCCGAGCTTATTTCCATTGTTGCAATATTTTGAAGAGTCATCTGTTCGTTTTTCATCCTCACCGACAAGTTCAAATCAAAATCAAGAGACCAGTGCGCCTGTTGAGCAAGTGGCAACGCCGCAAATTCATCAAGAGAGTCGAGGGTCGTCTGAAAGTCTAACTGTCGCAAAGGTTAACTCTTCTAAAGCTTTACTTGACCAAGTCAGGATTAATGCTGCCTACTTGAGAGAACAGGATGATGGTTATTGGTCTGCAAACAAGATGATTCGAGCCGTCCGTTGGGGTGGATTAAACGGCATTCCTCCGCATCAAAACGGTCAGACGCGGTTGAAGGCTCCAAGGGCAGATTTATTGGCAAA
This sequence comes from Neisseria lactamica, assembly GCA_001067655.1. Taxonomy (GTDB): domain Bacteria; phylum Pseudomonadota; class Gammaproteobacteria; order Burkholderiales; family Neisseriaceae; genus Neisseria; species Neisseria lactamica_B. Next base: position 6,233 of record JUNU01000379.1, on the reverse strand, counting down.
TCTGAATCGTTTGATTCAGGAGCAGCAATGGCGCGATTTGCTCGATAAAGTGGAAGCGGCTTTTTTGGAAGGTGCTAATCACTATTGGCTGGATTTGCAATATTACGCATGGCAAGGTCAGCAGGCGTTGGGTGGTTTATACCTTTCCCAAGTTGATTCATCACTATTTGAGTTGAAATCCTTATTGGCCCGATGCGAAGGCCTGACCGGTTTAAGTTTTGATAACGGATTCCCGTTTGTATCTGCCGATACGCTTAAGTGGCTGGAACAAAAGGTCATGTCGTCCACGCGCAAGCAGACGAATAGCCAAGCCATTCAAAAGGCAGTGTTAGAACCGTCATCTCAGGAGGAAAACCAAGAAAGTTACTGGCAACAGGCTCTGTTGAAAACACAAGAACACGGTTTAGACGCTGCATTTGCTTGGTTGGAAACATTACCGGAGTGGCAGACAGGTTCGGGGCAGGTTAAGAAATGGGTGATGATGGCTCGGTTGGCTGTAAGCGCCCAAAAGGCGGACTGGGCAGTGAAACTGTTGGAACAGGCTTCGAAGCAGATGCAAGTGTTGACAGTTAAAGAGTGGGACAAACATTTTACGTTTGAAGTGTATGGCCTTTGGTATCAACTATTAAGTGAAAACCTTGATAATAAAGATATTGAGGCAGTCGGACAGCTCGAATTTTTACGGACAGAGTTGATGCAGACAGATGTTGTCCGTGCATTGGAATTAATTTATTAAGCATATATTATGTCAGATCCCACATTACGCTATTATGAAGAAGAGATGCGGTATCTCAAAGAGGCGGGATTAGAGTTTTCAAAAGCCCACCCTGATCGTGCCGCAATGCTGAATTTAGACAGGGTAGGTACGCGCGATCCTTATGTAGAAAGACTGTTTGAAGGCTTTGCTTTTTTGACAGGGAGAATCAGACAAAAATTAGATGATGACTTTCCGGAATTGACGGAGGGGTTGGTCCATATGCTGTGGCCGCATTATCTGAGGATGATTCCTTCCCTGACTGTTTTGGAATTGATTCCGGACAATAAAAAGTTGCAAGGAGGACAGGTCGTCAAAAAAGGATTGTCCGTTCAGTCCGAACCTATCAATATCAACGATAGATTGACCAGATGTTTGTATCGGACCACTGCTGATGTTGCGCTCCAGCCTTTGAGCATATTGCATACATTGTTGGATTATGATGCGAATGGTCAAAGCGTCATCAAATTAACTTTTGGTATCCACCGGCAAATACAGAAAGAAAATTTAGATTTTTCCAAAATCAGGATTTATATTTCCGCCGACGAACCGATTGCCTTCGCATTGCGTCATGCTTTGTTGAATCAGACAGCGCGAATCAGCCTGCATCATGCCGAATTGCCATCTGCCGGCAATATACAGTTTAAGGCAGTCGGATTTGCTGAAGATGAAAGGTTGTGGGAGAAAGTCAATAACAGCTTCAGCGGCTACCAACTATTGCTGGAATATTTTTGTTTCAAACAGAAGTTTTTCTTTATTGATTTAGTGGGCATCGATGCCGGAGCGTGGTCGGAACGGATTAATGAGTTTAGCGTGAATGTGGTTCTTTCCAAGCAATACCCTTCAGAGCTTCGATTCCCTCCTGACTGCTTGAAATTGAACTGCGTGCCTGCCATCAATCTGTTTGATATGGAAGCAGAGCCTATCCGAGTGGATCATAAGGCGTTCGAATATCAGGTGAAGCCGCTGTTACATGAAGGTATGGCTGTTGAAGTTTATTCCGTCGAAGAGGTAGAGGCGGTTAATCATGAAACAGGCAAACGTTACCCCTATATTCCTTTTTCCTCATTCCAGCATCGTGGCGGATTGATGAAATATGATGCGCCGGAAAGGTATTTCCATACCAAAGTCAAGCAAGGCGTGTCAGGAAGACATGAAACATTTATCATGCTTGGCGGATTGTTGTGGGATAGAAAAGATATATTGCCTACCGAGACGCTTTCATTGAAGGTGGTCGGGACAAATGGCGCTTTGCCGCGTAAAAGTCTGAGGGAGACCCAGATTCAAGACGACGATATCGCCGAACCAAATGTCAAAATGGTCAGAAACCTTACCACACCGACATTGTCTTGCTATCCGCCGACAGAGGATAGATTCCAATGGCGCATATTGTCCCATTTGTCACCCAACTATTTATCACTATTGAATGTCGACAGTTTGAAAGGGGCATTGTCCATTTACGACTGGACTGAAGACGAGCTGAACAAGCGCAGACTGAATGGTATTGTTGATGTCAAACATGAGACAGTACAGAGAATCGAGCGTGGCGCAGTCCACCGCGGAATTCATATTACCGTAACATTTGATTCGACCGCATTTAGCGGTGAGGCGGAAATTTATTTGTTCGGAGAATTATTGAACGAATTTTTTGCAATGTATGCTGATTTGAACCTGTTTACCCGGTTCAGCATTGTTTCTCTGCCATCCGGGAAAACATATACATGGAAAGACAGCAAAACAACTATCACACGGTTTTAGAAACGGCGCACAAAAGCGCTAAAGAAAATAACGGCAGGCAGACGCTTCCTTTATGGGAGATTCCTAGAAATAAAGCGCAGCGTGAAAGCGGGTCGTCTGAAATCTTTCAAGAGAAATTGGGGGAGTTTATTGTACGCAATGCGGCAACGATGAATTTCTTCCAATTTTGCCGGGTTTTAGAAACCCTTGCCGAAGGAAATGAAGAAAAGGCTGTCGAGTCAACCGTAAGATTTAGAAGGGTAAAATCTTTATCTTTCCCTTCGGGGGAAATCGCATCGGTTGAATATGACACAGAAGCCGATCTGCCGACTGTCAGGACGACATTTTTAGGTTTATACGGTGTCGATGCGGTTTTGCCGGATTACTTCCTGAACGATATTGCGACGCATAAAGACGGCAGTGAAAGCCTGGCGGCATTTTTAGATATCTTTAACCACCGAATCACAACCCTGTTTTTCCAAGCATGGAAAAAATACCGTTATCCGTTTCTGTTTCAGCGGGAGGGGCAAGATGACCTATCGCGTTCACTTCTGCACCTTATCGGGCAAGGCATGGTCAACGGGAAATTCATGCATCCCTTGCTCGATAGCAGGATTTTGGGATTGTTCAGTATTTTTTACCAACGAACCCGAACCAAAGAAGGGATTGTCAGCATCGTCAGATACCTTCTTCCCTTTGCCGAAGTAAAAGTAAAAGAGTTCCAGCCGCAGTGGGTCATTTTGGAGAAGGACCGCAAACTGGGGAAAGCCGGTTTGCGGTTAGACGGGGGAAGTGCATCTTTGGGCGGGCGGATAAAAGATTACAGTCATTTGGTGCGCATTGAAATTACGCCCGATACATTTGACAACGCGCAGCTTCTGTTGCCAAAGCAGCAATTGCACCAAAAATTGCTCGAATTATTAAAACTCTATTTGGGTCGTCGTTTTGATGCGAGTGTTTACCTGAATATTAAAAAACAATGGATACCCAAAAGCCGTTTGGAAAAAAAACAAATATTGGGGATTAATACCGGTTTAGGTGCGATGCACCAAGACAAACAAATAAAAATAGCGAACTATACTTACTCAAACTAACTTCAAGAAAACGGAAAATCATGAATAAAAAAACCAGAATGACGTCAGTCTGCTCATTAGCCCTTTTATGCGCCATGCTTTCAGGATGCGGGATTTGGCAAGGCATGAAAGATGGAACGGTTGAAGCCACTAAAAGTGTTTTTTATACCAAACTCAAGATTTTGAAAATCGACCTGATCGCACGAAACGGTTTGAATCAAAACGAGCGTGGCCAATCGCTGTCAACAGTTGTCCGGGTTTATCAGTTGAAAGACAAGCAAAATTATGAAGTTGCCTCATATCGCGATTTGCTCAATCAAGACAAAACCATCTTAAGCAACGATCTGGCAGAAGGTTACAAGCAATATACCATCCGGCCGGGGGAAACCATCAGCTTTGATGAAACGCTGAATAAAGACACCAAATATGTCGGCGTTGTCGCTTTCTACAACAAAGTAGGGGAAGAGCAGACTTGGAAAATGTTGATTACCAAAAAGCAGCTGACCAATAACAAACCGGTCGTTATCGAATTGGTGGATAACAAAGTCCTGCTTCAAGAGACGGTCAAGAAAGTCAAATAATGGATGCCGCACTCTATGAGAAACTGACCGGATTTTATTCCGACGGTTTGCCGATAGATGACCTGCCGGGCAGCTTCCAGTTGGTTCGCAGCGTTTTGGACAATATCCAACGCATTCTTAACAGCAGGAGCGGTTCCTTGAAACATCTGCCGGATTATGGGATTCCCGATCTCAGCATGGTTTATAAAAACCTGCCGTCCAGCGCGCATGACTTGCGGTATTTTATGAGGAAAACCTTATTGAAATACGAGCCGAGATTAAGGAATTTGGATATCCACCTCACTGAATCCAAAGACAATATCATGGTCTTGTGTTATCAGCTGGAATGCGAAATAGAAAACGTGGGTGCGGTAGTGATAGACACTTATTTTATGCCTGAGGGGACGGTTTCCGTTAAACGCAGCCGGACATAAGCTTTCTTTGGTGTGAATAGATTACTTTGAAAATTAAGAAATAAAATATGGTTAAACACATTTTCCTTACTTGCGGCGTGTTGCTTTCAGCAACCGCTCAAACCGCCTTTGCCAAAGAGCTGGAAGGCATGTTGGTCACTCAAAACAATTATGTCCGGATTCGAAGTTGTGATTTGAAAAACAATTACACTTTGCTTCCCGGTAGCGGAAACGGCTATGAAGCCGCAGCGGAAATCATCAGCGTCAGAAAAAATACGCCTGAAAACACACCAATCTATGTCGGATTAAGAGGCAATCTAGAAAACACCAATTTTTTGATTTCAGGCATTGATTTTATCAAAATGGGCGAGAGCTGCCATGTGCCGCATACCGAAACCCCGCCTGCCGAAGTCGTTATGCGAGAGTATCCGCTTAATCAGCAGAAATCAGGTTCGACAGGAGGCAAGCCTGAGTCTAAACAAGACAATGCGAAATTAAAAGCTACGGAATCCCAACAAACTAAGGCAGAACAGGACAAACCGGAAGAAACGGCAGGCAAGTCAGAAGAGCCGATTCCTTATCCTGAAGTTACACAGACTAACCAATCGGAAGACGGTAAAAAGTCTGAAGACAAGTCAAATTCAGACGACCTCGTTAAAGAAAGTGTGAAAACGGAGGATGTCAAACAGACAGATACCGAGAAATCTGATCGCACAACTGATGGCTCGGCGACACTGGAAGGATCAAATATAACTGTGCCAACCGAGAAAAAAACCGTAGAAAACAAAGAAATTGATACGTCGGCTAAAGCAGAAACGTCTGAAACGGTAGAAGCACCAACCAAATCAGAAATATCTGAAACGGTAAAAGTGCCAGCTAAAGCAGAAACGCATGAAACAGTAGAAACACCAATCCGATTTGAATCACTTGAAAAGGTAGAAACGCTGCCAACCAAGACGGAAATTTCTGCAACCGAAGAAACACCAGTTCAAACGGAGGCATCTGTAACAGTAGAAACACGGGTAACAACAGAAACTACGTCAACTACGCAAGCTCCGGTAGTCGAAGAAGCTTTGACAAAAGCGGTTGATGTAGAGGAGCATTCGTCCGTATCTGAGCCTGTGGCTCCTGTGGTTTTGCCGGCAGAAAGTCAACCGGTAGAAACCACTATCGTATCCGAATTGAAGCCTGAAACCGGTAAGCAAGAGACTCCATCGGTAGAGCATGAGCCTTTGGCGCCGCAAGTAGATATCCAACGCGAAGAAACTCATTCTGCACACAACACGCTGCCGGCAACTCCAATGACTACCGAAAAATCTGTGTCACAGACAGAGTCACCTATCTTGCAGGAAGAAACACCGGTGCAGCCGGTTTATGTCAATAAGGTCATCGTGCATGATGATGACGCCTTTTAATAAAAGGCAGGTAAGCCCAACAAAATAGCAGAGTCGGTTTGCTGCTTATCCATAGAAAAGGTCGTCTGAAAAAATTCAGACGACCTTTTCTTATGAATGGGTTTTAACGACACAACATTTTTTCGTACTCTTGCTCAAAGAAACAAATTTCCTCAGGCTTGGGAAGCAAGAAATATATCGGTTTTATAGTGGATTAAATTTAAACCAGTACAGCGTTGCCTCGCCTTGCCTTGCCGTACTATCTGTACTGTCTGCGGCTTCATCGCCTTGTCCTGATTTAA
>JUNU01000378.1 GCA_001067655.1 Neisseria lactamica | reverse complement strand
CTTTGAGCTAAGGCGAGGCAACGCCGTACCGGTTTAAAGTTAATCCACTATAAAAACCAAAAGGTCGTCTGAAACCCAATACTATGATTTCAGACGACCTTTAAACAAAAACAATCTTGTCTTATTCCGAATAGGTAAACTTCGCGCGTTTGACGTTGCAAAAAATTTCATACGGAATCATACCGGCGGCTTCGGCGACTTCGTTGATGTTGACGACATCGCCCCACAATTCGACTTCTGCGCCCAAGCCTTCTTGGGAAGCGTCGAGTTCGACGGTAATCATGTCCATAGACACCCTGCCGATGATGCGGCTGCGTTTGCCTTCGACGGCAACAGGCGAATTGGTCGAGGCGCGGCGCGGATAGCCGTCGGCGTAGCCGCAGGCAATCAGACCAACACGGGTGGACTTGCTGGTGTAAAACGTCGCGCCATAACCGATAGGAGAATGAGGTTGCAGGACGCGTTCGCCGAATACGCGGGAAGTCAGGCGCATCACGGGTTTCAGGCGTTCATCCACGCCGCCGAACGGAGAAATGCCGTAAAGCGCCAGACCGGCACGTCCCCAGTCGCGGCGCGCTTCAGGGACATTCAGGATGGCGGCGGAGTTGGCAAGGCTTTCTTCGCCTTCCAAGCCCTCACACGCCAAATCAAAGGCTTCAAGCTGCATTTCGGTCATGCCGTTGTCGGGTTCGTCGGCGCAGGCGAAGTGGCTGAATTTGACGATGCCGTCGACGTGTTTGCATTGTTTCAGGGCGGTGTAGGCAGAAGTGTAATTGTGTGGGAAGAAGCCGGCACGGTGCATACCAGAGTCCATTTTGAGCCAGACTTTGACGGGATTTTGCCAATGATGGGTGATTAAGGCTTCGAGTTGCCACTGGCTGCCGACGCCCGGCCACAAATTATATTTATCGACGGTAGTGTATTCCGACGCTTCAAACACGCCTTCGAGCAATACGATGGGATTTGTAATGCCGTTCTCGCGCAATTCGACGGCTTCGTCCACGGTGGCGACGGCAAACCCGTCGGCAAGGTCGGACAATGCGTGGGCGCACCGTACCGCGCCGTGTCCGTAAGCGTCCGCTTTAATAACGGCAAGCATTTTGCCGCCGTGAATCTGTTTCAGGGTTTGATAATTATGGCGCAGATTGTCCAAGCGGATTCGGGCATTTAATGGACGCATGATTTGTTCTTTCCGTTAATGAAGGTCGTCTGAAAATGGACATTCACGTTTTCAGACGACCTTAAAATATGGCTAATGCTTATAATTATAGGCTTAAAGACATATTTTTTAAATATCCGATGCGTCCGCCCAATTAATTATCTTATTAATGGACAAGCATCAATCCGACCAACCTAAGATAAAAATCTCTGAATATTGGACATTTGAACGAATCGTCCAGACGAAGTTCTTGGTGCAAAAATACTTTTTGCAGGAAGCCTGCTTTTATAGTGGATTAACTTTAAACCAGTACGGCGTTGCCTCGCCTTGCCGTAC
>JUNU01000377.1 GCA_001067655.1 Neisseria lactamica | reverse complement strand
GTACTGTCTGCGGCTTCGTCGCCTTGTCCTGATTTTTGTTAATCCACTATATATCGGGATGTTGCAGCTTGAGATAGGGAATTGAGCATTGCAGGATATTTCATTGAAAGACGGTTTAAGAGAAATCAAATATATTCTTGTATGAACATAAAACCTTGTCTGCAAACCAAGCTAGGTATTCTTGTGTTGCACAGATTCTCTTGAAAAAAGGTCGTCTGAAAAATGAGTTTCGGCGTTTTCAGGCGACCTTTGCTGTCTTAATTTCAGTAAAACATTGTTAATAACGAGTGCTTACTCTATAATCACGCCCGATTTAATCGGATAAAGTGTTGGTATTTAAAATAAAAACAAAAATATGGATATCAGATGTAATGCAACAGCAGCTTCCGCCGATATCCGCTTTAATCCGTTTCCTCTTCAAGATTTTTTTACAAACAATGGAGTGTTCATGTCCACAATGTTTTTTATCCAGTTCGCCATCGTACTGGTGTGTATCTTAATCGGCGCGCAGGTCGGCGGTATCGGCTTGGGCGTGCTCGGCGGTGTCGGGCTGGCGGTTTTGGCCTTTGGTTTCCATCTTGAGCCGACCAGTCCGCCGATTGACGTGATGCTGATGATTATGGCGGTTGTTTCCGCCGCCGCATCGATGCAGGCAAGCGGCGGTTTGGACTACATGATTAAAATCGCCACCCGCGTTTTACACCGCAATCCGAAATACATCACTTTCATCGCGCCTATGGTGACTTATCTGTTTACCGTATTGGCAGGCACGGGACACGTCGCTTATTCGGTATTGCCCGTTATCGCCGAAGTCAGCCGCCGCAACGGCATCCGTCCTTCCCGCCCGTTGACGATGGCGGTTATTGCGTCGCAATTCGCCATTGTTGCCAGCCCGATTGCGGCTGCGGTCGTTGCCTGCGTTACCTACCTTGAGCCGCAACACATCACCATGGCTCATGTGTTGAAAGTGACTGTTCCTTCAACTATTTTAGGTATCGGCCTTGCCTGCATATTCGTCAACAAGCTCGGCAAAGAGTTGAAAGATGACCCGCATTATCAGGCGTTGCTGAAAGACCCGGAATATGTAAAAGCCAACGAAAAAGATTCGGCTGAAGTTTCCAACGCGCCCGTCAGCAGAGAGGCGAAACTTTCGGTTGGTATTTTCCTTGCTGCCGCATTGCTGGTGGTCGTCATGGGTGCCGTACCGGAGTTGCGCCCGACCTTCCAAACGGAAGAAAGTCCGAAACTGATGGGCATGGCGCACACCATCGAAATCGTCATGCTTTCCGCTGCCGCGCTGATTATCCTGCTTTGCAAACCGAATGGTAACGCGATTACCAAAGGCTCGGTGTTCCATGCGGGGATGCGTGCCGTTATCGCCGTATTCGGCGTGGCATGGCTGGGCGACACATTGATGCACGGTCATTTGGCTGAAGTCAAAGAAACCGTATCGCATTTGGTCGAAACCGCGCCGTGGACTTTTGCGTTTGCCCTGTTCGTTTTGTCCGTCTTGGTCAACAGCCAGGGGGCGACCGTCGCAACGCTGTTCCCCATTGGTATTTCGCTGGGCATTCCCGCTCCGATTATCATCGGCACGTTTGTCGCGGTGAACGGCTATTTCTTCATTCCGAACTACGGTCCGATTATCGCGGCGATTGATTTTGACAGCACAGGTTCGACTAAAATCGGCAAATTCATTTTCAACCACAGCTTTATGATTCCCGGCCTCTTGAGCATGGCATTCAGCTTGGCATTCGGTTTGCTGCTGGCGAATTACTTCTTTTAAGGTCGTCTGAAAAAAGGTCGTCTGAAAACACAAAATAGGTTTTCAGACGACCTTTGCTATATCTTTCCGGCAAAAATCTTATTCGCAATGAAGCGAGCGCGTTTTTTCGGCGAACGAATCCATAGCAATTTTGCACATGGTTTCACGCTGCGTTAAATCGGCGGCAGGCAGGGATTGAAACAGGAATTTTGTATTGTTGCGCTGAAAATCGGATTTGGCGCCCGCCTTTTTGTAACAATTCTCCGCGCGCGTGAAGTATTGTTGGCAGATTTTGGGCAGCTCTTCAAAGGTCAGCGGTTTATGTTTATGCATGCCGTGAGCGGATGCTGAGAATGCCGATGCCGTTAAAACAAGGGCGGTTAAAAATTTTAGAGGTGTTTGCATGATGCACTCCGGTTAAAAAATGGGGCAAAACAGGCTGGGGCAAGGTCAGCCCGCCTGCTTCGACAGATTGGTTTCAGCTATCGCTGTTGTTTAAAAATATGCGCTTCGTATTTCATGTTTGTTGTATTTTTGCCTTATGCACCATATCCGTATTGAGGAAACAATGCCATCCATTGCTTCAAGTTTTGCGTTGGATACGGGGCAATTTGCGGATAAAGGTCGTCTGAAATACTTGTTTTCAGACGACCTTTATGTTCGTTTTAACGAGGCAGACCGCGTTCCCATGCGCGACGGGCGCGTTTGCAGGCAAGCTGTTCTTTCCAATTCATGTAGCGTGCTTTAAAGCGGGCTTTCATGAAGTCGTCGAACTTGCGCTGTACGGTCAGGTTCCACAGGCTATGCGCCTTAACCGCCCAGCTTTCATCCCATGCGCGCAGGGAGATGGAGAATGAGCCGTCAAGGTATTTCATCCAATGCCACCAGCCGGTCGGCATGAACAGGGTGTCGCCGTATTCAAGGAAGCATTCGATGCCTTCGATGCCTTCAAGCTCGGGGAAACGTTCCGTATCGGGATTGTCAACGTGGTAGTCTTCCAGCGCGTAAGTGGCGAAAGGAATGCGGAACAGACGCTCTTTCCATTTGTAATCGAACAAGATGATGTGTTTCTTGCCGAAATGCGTATGGAAGATGTGCGCCATATCGATGTCGTAGTGTAGGAAGGTTTCCGAACCTGCACCGCCGAAAAACAGGGTAGGGTATCGGTCTAAGAATCCGCCCATCAGCTCTTTGGGAAAAACGTAGTCGTTCAGCAAGGCGGGAGCGTGTTTGATGGGGTCAAATAAGAAAATCCGCAAATCCGTCGGCTCGCGTTTGATCAGATCGATATAATCGCTGAAGCGCATTTCCGTACTGGCGGCGTTAATCGGCGCGGAAGGGTCGGCTTTGGCACTGTCGTACAAGGGGACGACGATATCGCCGACGGTTTCTTTCATATAGTCCAGCGACCATTTGTCACGGGCAGGCCAGTTGCGGGTCAGTCCTCTGATCACGACGGGACGGCGCGGCTTGAGATAATTCTGATAAAAATCTTCGCGGCTGATGTCATCAACAACATCAATCGGAGTAAGTTTGAAACCCATAAGCAAATCTCTTTTTGGAATGTAAGACTGATTTTAAGTGAATATTTCGGAAGGAGGCAAGCGATGTTTCAGACGACCTGATTGGAATCAAGAATCGCGGTTAACTGTGATATTATGTCGATATAAATATTCCGTCCGAAACGCTTATGAACGATGCAGACGATTATTTGGGCAAGATGCCTTTTTTTATTGTATTCCTCGATCCGCTGCACACCGACTTCCAAAGCAGCGGCAAGCCTCTGAACGAATACATCGCCCGCCATCCGCTGATGCACGACAAGCTGCACCGCCCGGCTTTTGCCGCCAAAGTGTTGGAAATGGCGGCAAACAGCAGCAATATGCGTGTTTTTGTCCGCAAGGCGGATGCGCTGATTAAGCATCCGCTGCATTATATTGTCCGTAACGGCGTTTTCCGAACTGAAGAGCAGATGTGGGCGTTTATCAATTCGCCCGAAAACATCGCTGCCGTCAAACAACCTTAAAAGGCTGCACACTGATGCTTTTATTCATTGATAACTATGACAGTTTCACCTACAACATCGTTCAATATTTCGCCGAACTCGGTCAGGAAGTCGTCGTCCGCCGCAACGACGATATTACGCTCGAAGAAATCGAGGCTTTGAAACCGCAATATCTCGTTATCGGGCCGGGTCCTTGTTCGCCGAAAGAGGCGGGCATTTCGGTTGCCGCCATGCGCCATTTTGCCGGCAAGCTGCCGATTATGGGCGTGTGCCTCGGGCATCAGACGATAGGCGAAGCGTTCGGCGGGGATGTGGTGCGGGCAAAAACGCTGATGCACGGCAAAGTTTCGCCTGTGTTCCATCTGAACAAAGGCATGTTTAAAGATTTGCCTGATCCCGTTACCTGCACGCGTTATCACAGCCTTGTCATCGCCCGCGATACGCTGCCCGATTGTCTGGAAGTTATCGCATGGACGGAAGATCAGGAAATCATGGGCGTGCGGCACAAGGAATACGCCGTCGAAGGCGTGCAGTTCCACCCTGAAGCCCTTTTGACCGAACACGGACACGATATGCTGAAAAACTTTTTGGAAGAATTTAAAGACTTCCAAACGTCCGCCGCTTAAACCAAACGTCGTCTGAAAATTTTCAGACGACGTTTGACGTAAAAATACCCGTAAAAAGGATTGAACCATGATTACACCGCAACAAGCCATCGAACGATTAATCAGCAACAACGAATTGTTTTACGATGAAATGACCGACCTGATGCGCCAGATTATGAGCGGGCAGGTGCCGCCAGAACAAATCGCCGCCATCCTGACCGGTCTGCGGATTAAAGTCGAAACCGTATCGGAAATTACCGCCGCCGCCGCCGTCATGCGCGAATTTGCCGCCAAAGTGCCGCTGGAAAATTCAGACGACCTCGTCGATATTGTCGGTACGGGCGGAGACGGCGCAAAAACCTTCAATATTTCCACGACTTCCATGTTTGTCGCCGCTGCGGCAGGCGCGAAAGTCGCCAAACACGGCGGGCGTTCCGTTTCTTCGTCCAGCGGCGCGGCGGACGTGATGGAGCAGATGGGCACGGTGTTGAACATTACGCCCGAGCAAGTTGCCGAAAGCATCCGTCAAACAGGCTTGGGCTTTATGTTTGCCCAAAACCATCACAGCGCGATGCGCCACGTTGCGCCCGTGCGCCGTTCGCTCGGGTTTAGAAGTATTTTCAATATCTTGGGCCCGCTAACCAACCCCGCCGGCGCACCGAACCAGCTCTTGGGTGTGTTTCACATCGACTTATGCGGCATCCTGTCGCGCGTATTGAAACAGCTTGGTTCCAAACACGTTTTGGTCGTGTGCGGCGAAGGCGGTTTGGACGAAATCACGCTGACCGGCAAAACCCGCGTTGCCGAGCTGAAAGACGGAGAAATCCGCGAATACGACATCAGCCCCGCCGATTTCGGCATTGAAATCCGCCGCGATTTGGATGAAATCAAAGTCGCCAACGTGCAAGAATCTTTGGAGAAAATGGATGAAGTGTTGAGCGGCAAACATGGCGCGGCACGCGACATCGTCCTGCTCAACGCCGCCGCCGCGCTTTATGCCGGCAATGTCGTGCCTTCGTTGGCAGACGGTGTCCAAGCCGCCGAAGCAGCCATTGATTCGGGCAAGGCAAAAGCGAAAAAAGAAGAATTTATCCGCTTTACGCAGCAATTTGCCAAAGAGTAAGCAAAGGTCGTCTGAAAACGGTCATGATCCCTGTTTTCTGTTTTCAGACGACCCTCTTATAGTGGATTAAATTTAAATCAGGACAAGGCGACGAAGCCGCAGACAGT
>JUNU01000376.1 GCA_001067655.1 Neisseria lactamica | reverse complement strand
CGCATACTGGCCTTTTCTGTTATGGAAAGTTGCACTTCAAATGCGAATCCGCCGCTGTCTGAAATGGAAAAAGCAGCCCCTTTCTATCCTTTCATCACCCGAAACGTCAGATTAATCCGCGGCTCTTGGATGCGGGTGCTTTTCAGGATGGTGTGCAGCCAGTGTTTCTGCGTTTCGCCGTGCATGACGATGAGCTGACCGTGTTCCAGCCACATTTCGCGTTTTTCCTTGCTTTCTTTGTGTTTGAAGGCAAATTTGCGCGTTGCGCCGAGGCTGAGGGAGGCGATGGCACTGTCTTTGGCTAGACCTTGTCCTTCATCGCTGTGCCACGCCATGCCTTCGTTGCCGTTGTTGTAGCGGTTGAGCAGGCAGGAGTTGAAGCGGGTGGGGCAGATGTCGGCGATGGCGGCTTCCACGCGGTTTTTGAGTTCGGGCAAGATGCCGCCCCACGGCAGGGCGATGCGGTTTGCGCCGGAATAGCCTTAGTTGTAGGACGTGTCGCCGTACCACGCGACTTCGCGGGCGGTGATAATGTGCTTGCCGAATATCACGGCTTCGTCGTGCCGCCAGGGAATATCACGCTGCAAAATTTCAAAATAACGGTCAGCTTCGGCGGCGGTGAAAATCCGTCCGAAATCGCTGACGATGCCGTCGTAGGGCAGAAGGTTGGCGTGCGGGTTGGCGGTTTCGGGGAAGAGGTCAAGCGTCATCAGTGTCTCCCAATTCGTGCGCCAATATCGCCATTTTGCGCCCGCGTTGCCAGCGGTAGCCGCCGATAATGCCGCTTTCGCGGATGACGCGGTGACAGGGGATGAGTAATGCAACGGGATTCTGCCCGATGGCCGTCCCAACGGCTCGCGCGGCGTTGGGCGAACCGACGGCCTGCGCCACTGTGCCGTAGCTTTGCAGGCTGCCTGCAGGAATATCGAGCAGCGCCTGCCAGACTTTGAGCTGGAAGGGTGTGCCTTTGATGTGCAGGGTAATGCGGCCGCACCAGGTGCGGAAGATGTCGGCGGCTTGGCGGTGGAACGCGGTTTCCTGCCCGATTAGTCGGGCGTTCGGATATTCGGTGCGCAATTCGTCCAGTGCGGCGGAGGGGTCGTCTGAAAAACGCATGAAGCAGATGCCTTTGTCTGTTGCTGCTGCCAACAGGTCGCCGAAAGGGCCGGGAATCAGGCTGTAATCGATTTGCAGGCCTGCTCCGCCGTTTTTGTATTCACCCGGAGTCATTTTTTCGATGCCGACAAATAAGTCGTGCAGCCGTCCCGTGCCGCTCAATCCGCCGCTGTGCGCCGCTTCCGCCACGCTTTCGCTATTTTTCAGGGCGGCCTTGGCGCGGCTGATGCTGATGTGTTGCAGCATTTTTTTCGGGCTGATGCCCGCCCATGCGGAAAATTCACGCTGCAAATGTTCGGGACTGACGTGCACTGCCGCCGCCACTTACGCCAAATCGGGCTGCTCGGCGGCATGGTCGTAAAGGTATTCGATGGCGCGGGCAATGCGGAGGAATTGGCGGGTTTGATTTAAGTCCATAAATTATCCTGTCGTTGTATGGGATAGGATAGCCTGAAAGCCGACAAGAAACGACCCGATTGTTGATGGAAAGATTGTTTGTCTGTCTGAAATTCATCAATAATCGGGTCGTCTTTATATCGCGGCTTCCTTAAACTTGCATCGTCTTTAACCGCACATGTAAGGAAAAATCATGTCAAACCTGTTGAATTTGAACAACAAAACCGCCGCCGTTATCGGCGCGTCGTCGGGTATCGGTCGCGCGGTTGCACTGCTGTTGGCGGAGCACGGCGCAAACGTTGTCTTATGCGCCCGCCGTGCCGATAAACTGGAGGAAACTGCAGCCCTGATTCGCTCGCGCGGCGGACGAGCTGTTGCTGTTGCA
The DNA here is from genome assembly GCA_001067655.1 of Neisseria lactamica. Classification (GTDB taxonomy): domain Bacteria; phylum Pseudomonadota; class Gammaproteobacteria; order Burkholderiales; family Neisseriaceae; genus Neisseria; species Neisseria lactamica_B. The sequence continues at coordinate 1,307 of JUNU01000376.1, read as the reverse complement.
GGCGACGCGGCGCTGCCTGAAACGCACGAAGCCGTCGTCCGCACGGCAGAACGAGAGTTCGGTGGCCTAGATATTGCCGTCAACAATGCAGGCATTATCGGTGCATACAAACCTTTGGCTGACATCTCGCCCGACGAATGGCGCGATACGTTGGACGGTAACCTAACCGCTGCCTTTCTCGGCGCGCGCAGCCAAATTCCCCTTATGCTCGCACGCGGTGGTGGCGCGATTGTGTTCACGTCCAGCTTTGTCGGCACCAGTTGTGCCCTGCCTAACAAAACTGCCTACGGCTGCGCCAAAGCCGCACTTGCCGCTCTGGCAAAAGGCATTACCGCCGACTATGCAGCCCAAGGTATCCGAGCCAATGCCCTGCTTCCCGGCGGTACGGATACGGAAATGATGACTACCGACCCGCAGCAGCGAGCATGGGCGGAAGGGTTGCATGCGGTCAAACGCATCGCCCGACCCGAAGAAATTGCCGCCGCGATTTTGTTCCTTATTAGCCCGATGGGCAGCTTTGTAACGGGTACGGCGTTGTTTGCGGACGGCGGAAATTCGGCGGTGAAGTAAGAGACCGCCTGAAGATTACACGCTTCGGCTCAAATCTGCCAAAAACGCCTGCCGCTGTTCGGCGGTAGATTTGTCCATATTGCCGAAGTTGAGCCAGCGGCGTTTGGCGATACCGATGCCTTTGAGCGTGTGTCCCACCATCGCTTTGCCGATGCCGTTGCCGCCAAACCATTTCAGATACCATGTGGGGGCGGTGGACGTGCTGATGACCAGTGCTTCTTTGATGTGGGATAGGTTGCCTTTCAAACCTGTGGCAGTCGGGACGTAAGCGAGTGTCTTTAGGAAAACTTTGTCTTCAAATCCTTTGACGATGGCGGGCATATCCGCCCACCAGACCGGAAAGATAAAAATCAGGCGGTTGGTGGTTTTCAAGAGTTCTTGATAATGTAAAACCAGCGGATCAAGGGCTTTGCCTTGGTTGAACAGGGCAAGCTCTTCTTTTGTGTAGGCGGGATTGAAGCCGTCTGCGTATAAGTCGATCAGTTGGTATTTTTCGCCTTTTTTGTCCAACAGTTGCTGCACGCGCCGCAAAATGCCGTGATTGAAGCTTTGATCGTAGGGATGGGCATAAATGATTGTGGTAAATGACATTTTTGTACTCCTAAAAGTCAGTTGCCGAGTGTTCCCATGCTATCAAACGAATGTCGGTTTGCTCAAATCTGTATCGGACAGGCAAAGTTGGATGATATAGTGGATTAACTTTAAACCAGTACGGCGTTGCCTCGCCTTAGCTCAAA
>JUNU01000375.1 GCA_001067655.1 Neisseria lactamica | reverse complement strand
GGTCACATACTCGCGGACGGTGTAGCTGCGGCTTTTTTGGAAACGGTAGTCGACACCGGAGAAGCCGTGATGCTTGAAGACGGCGGCAACGATGTCGGGGACGGTTTGGTTTTGAAACAGTCGGGAGGATTGGAAATGTTTTAAAGCCGCGAAGCGCGGCTCTAAAACAAAGCGGTAAACGGTTTCATCCTTGGATACGGACAGCTTCTCGCATGATGTGATAATGCCCTGCCATTGTTTCGCCGGAGACTCGTCCGAACCGGCTGAAAAAGCGGCGGCGACTTCGGACAATACGGCCTCCTGCGGACGGATTTCAAATGCTGCGCGCTGGTTGAGGTAGGAAGACAGCGGCAGGGAGGAATCGGCGGAGGTGGCGGTGATTTCGACGCGGTAGGCGGTGTTGGCGGCTTCGGAGGCGGT
>JUNU01000374.1 GCA_001067655.1 Neisseria lactamica | reverse complement strand
AACCTGTGTTGGGGTTTCGGTTATCGGGGGAGGAAGGAATTTTGCAAAGGTCTCCTATTGATATTTTTAACCATACTAAGGAGAAAAATATGCGTAAAGTCCTTCTAATCACAGGAGCATCAGAACAGGATAGAGACCGTTTCATCAGATACAGGCAGAATACTGAAACCTGTGAATTGCGCAGCATACTGCCCCTTTGTAACGAATACATATTGAATGACATAGAAAATGGATGGCAATATGATTTGTGCCTCAGTGTACAGGATGACTCCCTACTTTCTCAGGAAGTGATGGACAAAGTTACGGAACGGGTCGTGATTGAGAAAGAAAATGGAAAAATATTTTTTACCGAGACCGCAGAAAACGGACATCGGAGGAAGGAATTACAGGATGCGGAGGTCTTCCCTTCATGGAGTGCCGTCATCAATACCCATATTGTCGTTATCGGCAATACCGATACACCGGGATGCCACATCCCGCCGGAAGTTTCCGGTCTCGAAGATTACGATGCCGCCTTTACCTTCGGCATATTGCTTTCAGCAGGAGAACTGCATAATTTCTGGATGCATACAGACGCCGAAATAGCTTGGAGGGTGGATAAACTTTTTGCGGGACGTATAGGCAATATATTGTATGATTCCAAAACTCGGACCGGGGCGGCATCCATACGTGGCACACCGCCCGACGTCGGTACAATCCGGTTACTGCCGACATAATGGAATTATAAATGGAATGATTGCAGAGGAGGAAATGAGATTTTGGAACGAAATTCAAAAAAGTTAAAAGAACTATTCCGGCTGTTTGCAGACAACCCTTCATTATGGGTAAGGCTGGTAACGAAGTTTAAAAAAGTTTCCTTTGCTAAGGTGTTGAAGCATTCATATCTGTCGGGCAGGCGGCATGGTTATCAGCAGGGCATCGCCTGTCCCAGGGAAATAACGATTAACGCCGATTCTTCAAAACTGATTCCAGAAATTCAACCAGATCATTCCATTTACGGACCGGGGAAACTTCCTGTATCGGAGGAATTGAGGCAGCAAATGATGGAGGATACCCGAAATGCCTCAAATTCAGGGGTGGTATCGATGCCGACGGAAGATCAGTGGAAAATGATTTTATCCGATTCTCCCGCTTCAAGCGTTATTGCAGGAGCGGGATCCGGCAAGTCCACCACATTGGTACTACGGGTTGTTTTTATGGTCTGCTATCTGAAGATAGACATCAGGGAAATAAAGGTTATTTCTTTTACCCGCGCATCATGCGTAGAATTGCGGGAAAAAATCCAAAAAGTCTTGTCGTTTCAGACGTGGAAGGAGAGGAGTGCCATCAGGGACGTCGCTATGGAGAGCATCTTGAAAGAATTGGTCAAGACTTTCCATGCCTCTCTTCTCTCAGTAGTAAGGAAGCAATATAAGAATGTTGATTTTTTTGAGTTTTCTGGACATGGCGCAAATAACGGATTCGAAGCCGAACAGGATGACTGCGATAATCTTTTTGCAACCAATATAACATCCGCACAAAAGGAAATGTTGTTGGAGGCATACCGCAGTTGCTTTGCTGATTGCGACGGCTTTCGTGAAGCTATTCTGCGTCTTTGGGATATGTCCGTATTAAACAAGAAATTTAAACTGGCAAATTCGAAAAATAACTCCCCTTATCAAGACAATATCCTGAAAATAGCTTCAGAAAGGGATTTGAATATTGTTGATACTGTGAATGAGTGTTGGCGTGAAGATATTGAAAATCTTGGTTTGACTCTCCATCCAAGGCAGAAATTTTCAGGGGCAAAATATACTTTTTATTCTAATGCGGCTATTAAAATCAACGGGGTATTAATTCCGGTGTTTTTCAGTTTACATGGAACAAAAGACGGCGAAGACCTTCCATGCCTGCAAGAGATGGTCTCTGGTAATTTCCCATTCAAAAAAGCCCTAACCGTTAAGAAAAAAATTATTTTGGACTTTATTTCATCCGATTATTTACATATTGAAAATATAGAAGATTTAACATGCTTGAAATTTGCTTATCGGGAAGGGAGGACGTTTACTAAACATGAAGTGCCGCGTTTCAATGTGCAATTGGAAGGAGAACTTGGAGAAAGCCCGATTGAAGAGTTGCTGTTTGCACAGGCGTCCTTTATTCAGAACCTAGGGATGGAGGTTTATACGCCTGTCAAATACATATCGGATAATAGAGTTTTTAAAGAATCTGATGCCGAATATCATTTCGCAACGGCATTGCAGTATTTTATGCCGTATTTTGAAGAAGAAATGGGTAAACGGAATATATGGACTTTCAACCGTTTTTTCCTAGACGGGGCAGGCAATCCTGAAAATTTGCCTGTTTCAAATCAACTGCTCGGATTTAGGCATTTACTGATTGATGAATTTCAGGATATTTCCCCTCAAATTGTCCGGTGGTTGTTGGCGATTCATCGGAAACTGGTTGCAAGCGGTATCGCACCTTCAATTATGGCAATAGGGGATGACTGGCAGTCTATATACGGATGGAGGGGCAGTGCCCCCGAACTGTTTATCAATTTTGAAAAATATTTTCCCATCAGTTCCGAATTGGGAAGGAAACCGGCCATATATAGGATGATGCAGAATTATCGGTCTGTTGAGCCCATATTGAAAGATGCCGAAAAAATCTTGGAAGGTGTACAAAATAAAATTGATAAACAAGCCATAGCGGTAAGGGAAAACGATACCGGATGTCAAGGTATCGATGTCGTTACAAATATAGATTTTAAAAAAACAAGTGATATACAAACGATTGTATCGCGCATCATTGCTGAATATCACTGGGTTTCATCATTAAACAATCCTGATCAAAACAAAGTGATGGTTATGGCGCGAACCAATAAGATACTGAATGCGGTAAAAAAAGCGTTGGGACAACAACCGGGACGGTACTCCGGAGTAAAGTTTCTAACTTTCCATCAGTCAAAAGGGCTTCAGGCTGAGGTTGCAATTCTATGTGGTGATTGCAGATATGATTTGAATCATAGATTCAGAAATGCCGTGTACAAATCCAGCGGACTTTTTTCACAAACTTATGACCAGGCCGCTAAAGATGAAGTCTTTCGCTTAGCGTATGTAGCTGCTACCCGTGGCATTCGTCGTACCATTTGGTTTATAGATGAATTTCAAAATGATGGAGCCGCAATTAGATTAAAACCATCAAATTAGTAATTTCTGCTTAACAAAAAGCCGCCATTGATCAGTTAATGGCGGCTTTTTGTTACTGGATATTTTCAGATTGCCTAAAAAATATACCCACTCAGTCGTCAGAACTGGCGGGCTTTTTCCTTTGGAAAAAATATGAATGTCACAGGAAACGGAAAGAACCGCCCGGTCAGAGTATTTGGTCGGTCAGAAGACGAATTGTCGGCGTTACGTGCCTTAGCTGCTCCCCGGTACGGCAAGGACTGCGTTTCTCCGCTACTCAAAAAAACAGCCAGGAGGAGGCATTGGAAAAAACAGACGTTAAAGAAGTGCCCACTGTCCGGGACGTGGTACCGTCTTCCCCTGAAGAACGGCTACACACCGCCAAACATCGTTACCTGATGCAGGATACTTTTTTGACGCAACCCGAGAGACAGAAGCGGCAATTTAAAGAGTATCTGATGGAAAAAGCAGTCCACGACATGCCGCCCGATATGCAAGTAAAAGCGCGGGCTAATTTTTACAAGTCGCAGATTATTGAAACTGCCAAGGAACAGAACAAGTAATCGGATAGTCCTGGTTTTGATCCGATACGGTGATTCTCCTCGCCTCTTTTGAATTTCACCCTTCAAGGCCGTCTGAACATCAGACGGCCTTATTTTTGAGTAATCATATGAATAATGAAAATGGTAAAAGCAGCCCGATCAGGGTGTTCGGTCTAACCGAAAGTGAACAGTCATCATTGCGCGCCTTAGCTGTGATGCGATACGGCAAAGATAGCATTTCTCTGCTGCTTAAGAAAACAGCACAATCTTTATTAGAACAAGCCGCAGAACCCGAACCAGTTTCACTGCCGCCGCCCAAAAGCAACAAACGCATTACCGTCCGCCTGCCCAACAAAGACCGTGCGTATTTGGAAGAGGCCGCTAAACGGCGTGGCGGCACGATCAACGATGCAATACGCGACATCATACAGACACATATTAGCCGCCATCCCATCCTCTCCGCCGTCGAACTGGACGAATTACACCATTCAAATTACCAACTTTTGAGTATCGGACGAAATCTCAACCAAATCGCCCACAAACTCAATGCGGGCGAACCTGTCTCTCTGACATCACAATACATCGCCGAGCTGCGCGAAATCATCAACAACCATACCGAGCGCGTCGGGCGGGTACTGCATACCCAGCGAAGGCGTAAAAAATAAGGAGGCAGACTATGGCGACCAATCCCATAGACGACTGGTTTTTAGGTTATAAAACCCGTGCCGTCAAATCCAAAGACCGGGGCGGCTTGTATTTGGGTCACGGCCGCCGCCCGTCAAAACCGCTGAAATCCGGCAGCGGCCTAACCAATCTTAAGGCCGCCGCTCTCAAGCACCCCGAAGTAATGGTAAAAATACCTCGCCGCCTCAGCAGTAATTCAAAAGGGATTGCCGGAGTACGCGGCCATTTGGACTATGTATCACGCAACGGCAAAATACAGGTTGAAACCAATGACGGCGAACGCTTAAATGGTAAACGGGCGGTACGTGACTTGGTGGAGGATTGGAAACGATTGGGTATTGCCGAACACACCAAGCATAAAGAGGCATTAAACATCGTACTGTCGATGCCGCCAGGTACACCGCCGCAAGCTGTATTGGATGCCGCCCGAAACTTTGCTGCCGAGCAATTTGAGGGGCACAAATACGCCTTTGCACTGCACCACGAGTCGGACAAAGAGGGGGAGCCGCCGCATCCACACGTCCACCTGTGCGTACTAGTGCGTAATCAGTTTGGTGATCGGCTCAATCCGCGTAAAAACGACCTGTTCGAATGGCGTGTTCGCTTTGCCGAAAAACTCCGTGAAGAAGGTGTACAGTGCGCCGCCACTAGGCGACAACATCGAGGAATAACGCAAAAACCGGAAAAAAGCGTTTTTCGTGCCATAAAATCACGCGGACAAGTACCGAACCGCTACCGGCAACAGGCTGAAGAACTGATTGAAGCCGTCAAACACAACGAACGACCGACACATCAGTCTTGGAAGAAAATAATGCACACCCGCGAACTGATAGTGGATGAGTACGGCAAAATAGCCAAAGAGCTGTACAAAATGGGACATAAGACCGAAGCACGTATCATCAGCCAGTTGGCCAAAGAAACCGCCGCTCAGCCGCGTGATACTAAGGCTCAGCAACAGTTTGATACAGCCGTCAACAACGGCATGACTGCTGAAAAACTGACCCAAAACCTGAAGCATCAACTTGATGAAAGCGAGCAATTCAGCACTCTGGCACGAAAATTGTCGGAAAGCGGACATAAAGCGGAAGCGAAGCTTATGCAGGATATTGCCGTTTCGGCAGCCGGTCGATCCATTGTCGGAGAAACATCAGTGGAACGCAGCAATACTCAATCAGCAGAAAATCCGTCCCTGCATCATGAACACGGTGATGACGGATTGACACGGTAGTTTTGAATCCGTACATACGACAAACCATATTTGCAGAAACCATACGGCAACGATAACCCGGCCGCAGCACTGGAAACGGTGCTGCGGCCGGGCTTTTTTGTTTATAGGAAATACACACCTTACTTGCTATCAATTTACAAAAATGATAGCATTTGACAGTATTCAAACACCCTCGAAAGGAACGGATATGCCTTCCATTACAGTCAGAAACCTATCCGAAGAGACCCATCGAGCCCTTAAAGCACGTGCCTTAGCCGCCGGTCGGAGTACGGAAGCTGAAATACGGCTGATACTGGATCAAGCTGCACGTCCCAAACAACGTGTCCGTCTTGGTTCACTGCTATCCGATATCGGTCGGGAAGCAGGAGGTGTGGATTTAGACATAGAACGGAAAGAGCAAACTGAGGTACGGTTTTAATGATTCTGCTGGACACCAATATCATTTCTGAACCGCTCCGACCCAAGCCTGACTCTGCCGTCATCGCTTGGTTGGACAGACAACCGGTGGAAACACTATATCTTTCCAGCATTACCGTGGCGGAACTGCGTTTTGGCATCGCCATACTTCCCGAAGGCGGGAAAAAACGGCTGTTGTTGGAAAAACTGGAAGAAACAATATTACCTGTATTTTCAGACCGTATTTTGGATTTTGACATCGAAGCTGCCGTTGCTTACGCCGAAGTTCGTGCAACAGCGCGGGCGGCAGGATTCACTGTTGCGGCGGCAGACGGCTATATTGCGGCCATAGCGCGTTACCACCATATGACGGTAGCTACCCGAGATACGACTCCGTTTACCGCAGCCGGATTAAAAGTCATCAACCCGTTTCTAGGTGGTAAATAAATAGTCCATACCAAACAACAGTCTCTCTCAACCGACTGATAAACAAAAAATCCCTTCCCCGACAGCCGAAACCCAAACACAGGTTTTCGGCTGTCGGGGAAGGGATTTTTTGCGAAGGTCTCGGTCGATGTGTTTGGCAATCATGGCTTGTGCGGTTTGCCGGAAGAAGGTGCTC
>JUNU01000373.1 GCA_001067655.1 Neisseria lactamica | reverse complement strand
GATTCACTTGGTGCTTCAGCACCTTAGAGAATCGTTCTCTTTGAGCTAAGGCGAAGCAACGCCGTACTGATTTAAATTTAATCCACTATACATTCAAACCCCACCGAAACGAGACATTCATGACCCTGCAAATCGGTATCGACTTAGGCACGACCAATAGCCTGATTGCCCAGTTCCACAACGGCGAAACCCGCCTGATTCCCAACCAACACGGCCATTTTCTGACACCGTCGGTCATCAGCGTCGCCGAAGACGGCAGCATCCTGACCGGCATCGCCGCACGCGAACGCCTCTCCACCGCCCCGACGCTAACCGCCTCGGCGTTCAAGCGATTTATGGGAACGGATAAAACTTTCCATTTGGGCAAGCGCACGTTCCGCGCCGAAGAATTGTCCGCACTGATTTTAAAAAGCCTGAAAGAAGATGCGGAAGCCTTTTTGGGGGAACCGGTATGCGATGTCGTGCTGACCGTTCCCGCCTATTTCAACGCCATTCAGCGTCAGGCAACGAAAAACGCGGCGCAGATGGCAGGTTTGAACGTCTTGCGTTTGCTCAACGAACCGACTGCCGCCGGCCTTGCTTACGGTTTGCAGGAAAAACCCGACGACACGCGCTTCTTGATTTACGACTTGGGCGGCGGGACGTTTGACGTATCCGTACTCGATTATTTCGACGGCGTCGTCCAAGTATCCGCCAGCGCGGGCGACAACCATTTGGGCGGCGAAGATTTCGTCAACGTCTTGCGCCAGTGCTTCCTGAAAAAATGCACAACGCTGACGTCGTCTGAAAGCGACAAACTGGCGCAAAACAGCGAATTGTGGCAGGTATTGGAAACCGCCAAGCGCAAACTCGGCGAAGAAATGCAGGCGGAAATCCGTTTCCATTACGGTGACACGGTTCACACCGTCGTCATCAGCCGTGAAGAATTCCAAGAAGCCGCCACGCCATTAATGGGCCGCCTGCGTCAACCGCTGGAACGCGCATTGCGCGATGCCAAGCTGCACCCTTCGCAAATCGACGGCATCATCTTGGTCGGCGGCGCGACGCGGATGCCGATGATCCGTCATTCCATTGCCCAACTGTTCCGCCGCATCCCGCTTGTTTCGGTCAATCCCGACGAAGCCATCGCACGCGGCGCGGCGGTGCAGGCGGCGCTGATTGCGCGCAACGAAAGCGTGGAAGAAGTCGTCCTTACCGACGTGATGCCCTTCTCGCTCGGCACGGAAGCCGGCATGGACCTTGGCAACCAATACGTTACCGGACGGTTTATCCCGATTATTGAGCGCAATATGCCCGTTCCCGTTTCGCGCGTCGAAACTTTCATCACTTCCCACGACGGGCAGAAAGTGATTTTGGTCGATGTTTTGCAAGGCGAGTCCATGCTTGCCAAAGAAAACCTGAAACTGGGCGAACTGTCGGTCAACGTCCCGCCCAAGCCGAAAGGACAGGTATCGATAGACGTCCGCTTCAGCTACGACGTCAACGGGCTTTTGGAAGTCGACATCAGCAACAAAAACCTGAATCTGCACATCAATCAGGTTTTCCGTCAAAACAGCCAAAGCCTGACGCCTGAAGAAATCAAGGCTTCCCTGATCAAACTCGCCGCCTTGAAAATCCATCCGCGCGATCAGCAGCACAATATCTATCTGTTGGAAAAAGCCAAACGCCTGTATGAAGAGTTCCTCGGCGACAACCGGCACATCATCGCTGCGGAAGTGGCGCGTTTTGAAGCCGTATTGGAAACGCAGGACGCAATCGTCATCCAGAGGGCGCAACAGCAATTTAGCGAATTTTTAAACCGTTTCGACGGCGGCTGGCTGCTGTAAGCACATCGCTTTTTTACCGAACACACCGGACAATCAAACATAAAACTCATTTAAAACAAAAAATTATGCGACATCAGCAAAAATAAGTTGACACCTTCCAACGGCATCTATATAATGCACGGCTTATCGGGTCGTTAGCTCAGTCGGTAGAGCAGCGGACTTTTAATCCGTTGGT
>JUNU01000372.1 GCA_001067655.1 Neisseria lactamica | reverse complement strand
ATAGTACGGCAAGGCGAGGTAACGCCGTCCTGGTTTAAAGTTAATCCACTATAAATATTGTGAATGCCGCGGGTTTGGTCGGATTGCTCCGCTCAAAAATACCCTGCCTTTTTGCGCTCTTCCATCGCCGCTTCGGACACGCGGTCGTCCATGCGCGTGGCGCTGCGTTCGGAAATGGTGGCCGCTGCGGTTTCGGCGATGATGTCTTCGGGCGTGGCGGCGGTGCTGGCTACGGGGCAGGTGCAGGAAATGTCGCCGACGGTGCGGAAGCGCACGTCGCGGATTTGGGAAACTTCGCCTTCGCGTTTCGGCGTCAGCGGGGTAACGGGGACGAGTAGCCCGCCGCGTTCGACGACTTCGCGTTTGTGGCTGTAATAAATCGGCGGCAGCGCGAGGTTTTCGCGGGCGATGTATTGCCAGATGTCGAGTTCCGTCCAGTTCGAGATGGGGAACACGCGCATGTTTTCGCCGCTGAATAGCCGCGTATTGTAGAGTGACCAGAGTTCGGGACGCTGGCTTTTCGGGTCCCATTGTCCGAATTCGTCGCGGAACGAGAAAATCCGCTCCTTCGCCCGCGCTTTTTCCTCATCGCGCCGCGCGCCGCCCATCAGCGCGTCAAAGCCTTGTTCTTCAATGGTTTCCACGAGCGTAACCGCCTGCGCGGCGTTGCGCGAATCGGTTTCGCGGCGCAGGACGACCGTGCCTTTTTTGATGGAATCTTCAACGCTGCCGACCACCAGTTGCACGCCCGTGCGCGCCACGGTTTCATCGCGGAACTGAATCACTTCGGGGTAATTGTGTCCCGTATCGACGTGCAGCAGCTTGAACGGCAGCTTGAGCGGGCGGCCTTCGAGTTTGAACGCTTTGACCGCCAGCGCCAGCAAAACGACGGAATCCTTGCCGCCGGAAAACAGCAGCGCGGGATTTTTCGCTTCGGCGACGACTTCGCGGATGATGTAGATGGATTCGGCTTCGAGCCAGTCTAGGTGGTGGTTTTGAATAGACATATTGTTCTCTTTAGCAAAACTCGGATAGGCGGTACTCTAAAGAGGTCGTCTGAAAAACGGAAAGAATGGTTTGTTTGAAGCAAAGATGATTTCGTTATATTGGCGGG
>JUNU01000040.1 GCA_001067655.1 Neisseria lactamica | reverse complement strand
GATTTTGTCGTAAACGTAATGGAGTACGCCGCTTCTTTGGTCGGCGCTTTGAATCAGGTTGCCGGCTTTGTCGTAGGCGTAGCGGCGGTTGAGCACGGTACAACAAAGGTCGTTTGAAAGTTGGTTTCAGACGACCTTTGCCATGTTTTGACTAGTAATGAGTTTGTTAAAGAGCAAATATTTCAGAAGACATTAAAGAGACTATTGAGGTCATCTAAACAATAAAAACCGCGTGCGTGCGTACTAGATTAGAGATTTCATGTAAGCCAAAGCTTGATTTATACGAACTAATATGTCAACTAGTAATAGGATTGAATTGTTAAAAAATCAGATATTTTAGACAGCCTTATTATTATTGTTTTTTATTCTTTCAGACATAACTGCAAAATCCAAAATACCATTAGGATAATCCTCTAAAAATAGGGAAAGCCAAGTTTCAAATTCATTATATTTAGTAAAAAATCCATATATAAGCCCATTTTTGACTAATTTTTCATAATAATTTTTATCTACTGTTTTGGGATTGCCATTACTCATAATTTTAGATTCTTGAAAAGAATATTCTTTATTCCAAGATAAAAATATTGCTAAATCTGGAACAGAAATACTTTTAGCTTCCAAGTCAATCTTCCCAATTAATTTCCATATTTTCTTATTAATTGCTGTTTCTTTACATGAGTGATATAGCTTGAAACCTCTAGATAATAATAAATCTATATCTTTAGTTGACTCCTCAGAAAGATAATCAAAAACACCAAAGTTAAACTTTGATATAAGACATACATAAGTATATTTACCATTTGGCAATAATATTTCATAGATGTTACCGTACTTCATGCTCATATTACTATCCTTTTAACATGGTTTACCGATTCTCAAACGTGTTCTAATATAGCTTTCTATAAGAGCTGCTAAGTTAGCTCTATAAAAAGCCTGTATATATTTAGAACCAATTTTAAGTTGACCTTTTTTAGGTCCTTTTTTATAAGTTCCTATTTTTCTTTCTTGAATAGCCTCTATCTGATCTGTTGCAATACCTTTTGCTCTCGCATCTTGGAGAAAATAATGTTCTGCTCCTCTTATAGCCCTATAGGAACTTGTTTCAAAAACTGCTGTCATAGGACCTAAGTTTCGGTGATGGCTACGTTTTCTATTAGCTAAAATTGTTTCTACTGACATATTATCTGCTCCTCTTGTTCTCCCTGTATATATTTTTTCTGGATTATCTAAATCTAGTGCTTGATAGATAATATGCCGTGTTAAACCCCAAACATCAATCCAAATCTGAGTATTCGGCGCAAACCAATAAAGATTCTCCCCACCCCACAACCCAATCGGATCCTGGTTCACAAACCGCCCCGCCTCAGGCTTGTAATAGCGCATCAGGTTGTAATGCAGCCCCGTCTCTTCATCGAAGTATTGGTTCTGCAATCTGAACGGCTGATGCGCGTTCTGATAGATACGTTCATCCTTTTTCAGACGACCCCAGGCGGTGTATTCGCCGTACCATAAGAGATTGCCGTGGATGTCGGTCATCTCGCGC
>JUNU01000371.1 GCA_001067655.1 Neisseria lactamica | reverse complement strand
AGGCACACGCATCGAGCGGCTGAATCAAAGATTCAGACCGATGGCAGTCCGCACCCGAGTTTATGCGGCAAACAGCGAGGCTACGGCAACCCGTCCCCTCTCCCCGTGGGAGAGGGTTAGGGAGAGGGCAGTAAGCCGCAGGCTTACATCAAAGCCGATAACACTTCCGTTACAACTCCGCCCACTGAAAAGCAGCCTGCAACGAAGCCAAAACGGTAAACCGCATTGTAAACCACCCAACCCATAGGAGAATCCCATGCAAAACGAAACCATCAACCTGAAACAGCACCTTGCCGCCATCAAAGAATACTGGCAGCCTGAAATCATTAACCGCCACGGGTTCCAATTCCGCCTGGTCAAACTTTTGGGCGACTACGGCTGGCACACGCATGGATACAGCGACAAAGTGCTGTTTGCCGTAGAGGGTGACATGGCGGTGGACTTCGCCGACGGCGGCAGCATGACGATACGCGAAGGCGAGATGGCGGTCGTGCCGAAGTCGGTGTCGCACCGCCCGCGTTCGGAAAACGGCTGCTCGGTGGTGCTGATTGAGCTGCCCGACCCGTCCGAGGCCGTCTGAAAACGAAGTTTCTGCGAAGCTAAAAACAGCCTGCACCTTCAATCAATATGCCGAAAATACAACCCCACCGCACCAACACACAAAGGAAACCCCATGACACGCTTCAAATACTCCCTGCTTTTTGCCGCCCTGCTGCCCGTGTACGCGCAGGCCGATGTTTCTGTTTCAGACGACCCCAAACCGCAGGAAAGCACCGAATTGCCGACCATCACCGTTACTGCCGACCGCACCGTGAGTTCCAACGACGGCTACACCGTTTCCGGCACGCACACCCCGCTCGGGCTGCCCATGACCCTGCGCGAAATCCCGCAGAGCGTCAGCGTCATCACATCGCAACAAATGCGCGACCAAAACATCAAAACGCTCGACCGCGCCCTGTTGCAGGCGACCGGCACCAGCCGCCAGATTTACGGCTCCGACCGCGCGGGCTACAACTACCTGTTCGCGCGCGGCAGCCGCATCGCCAACTACCAAATCAACGGCATCCTCGTTGCCGATGCGCTGGCCGATACGGGCAATGCCAACACCGCCGCCTATGAGCGCGTGGAAGTCGTGCGCGGCGCGGCGGGGCTGCTGGACGGCACGGGCGAGCCTTCCGCCACTGTCAATCTGGTACGCAAACGCCCGACCCGCAATCCCTTGTTTGAAGTCCGCGCCGAAGCGGGCAACCGCAAACATTTCGGGCTGGGCGCGGACGTATCGGGCAGCCTGAATGCCGAAGGCACGCTGCGCGGCCGCCTGGTTTCCACCTTCGGACGCGGCGACTCGTGGCGGCAGCGCGAACGCAGCCACGATGCCGAACTCTACGGCATTTTGGAATACGACATCGCACCGCAAACCCGCGTCCACGCAGGCATGGACTACCAGCAGGCGAAAGAAACTGCCGATGCGCCGCTCAGCTACGCCGTGTACGACAGCCAAGGTTATGCCACCGCCTTCGGCCCGAAAGACAACCCCGCCACAAATTGGTCGAACAGTCGCCACCGTGCGCTCAACCTGTTCGCCGGCATCGAACACCGCTTCAACCAAGATTGGAAACTCAAAGCCGAATACGACTACACCCGCAGCCGCTTCCGCCAGCCTTACGGCGTGGCAGGCGTGCTTTCCATCGACCATAGCACCGCCGCCACCGACCTGATTCCCGGCTATTGGCACGCCGACCCGCGCACCCACAGCACCAGCGTGTCATTGACCGGCAAATACCGCCTGTTCGACCGTGAACACGATTTAATCGCGGGGATCAACGGCTACAAATACGCCAGCAACAAATACGGCGAACGCAGCATCATCCCCAATGCCATCCCCAACGCATACGAATTTTCCCGCACGGGTGCCTACCCGCAGCCTGCATCGTTTGCACAAACCATCCCGCAATACGGCACCAGGCGGCAAATCGGCGGCTATCTCGCCACCCGTTTCCGCGCCGCCGACAACCTTTCGCTGATTTTGGGCGGACGATACACCCGTTACCGCACGGGCGGCAGCTACGACAGCCACACCGGCGGCACGCCCACCATCCGCGCCAACCGTTTCACGCTCTACACAGGCATCGTGTTTGACCTGACCGACAACCTGTCGCTTTATGGCTCGTACAGCAGCCTGTTCGTCCCGCAATCGCAAAAAGACGAACACGGCAGCTACCTGAAACCCGTAACCGGCAACAATCTGGAAGCCGGCATCAAAGGCGAATGGCTTGAAGGCCGTCTGAACGCATCCGCCGCCGTGTACCGCGCCCGTAAAAACAACCTCGCCACCGCAGCAGGACGCGACCCGAGCGGCAACACCTACTACCGCGCCGCCAACCAAGCCAAAACCCACGGCTGGGAAATCGAAGTCGGCGGCCGCATCATGCCCGAATGGCAGATACAGGCAGGCTACAGCCAAAGCAAAACCCGCGACCAAGACGGCAGCCGCCTGAACCCCGACAGTGTGCCCGAACGCAGCTTCAAACTCTTCACCGCCTACCACTTCGCCCCCGAAGCCCCCGGCGGCTGGACCATCGGCGCAGGCGTGCGCTGGCAGAGCGAAACCCACACCAACCCTGCCACGCTCCGCATCCCCAATCCCGCCGCCAAAGCCCGCGCCGCCGCCAACAGCCGCCAGAAAGCCTACGCCGTCGCCGATATCATGGCGCGTTACCGCTTCAATCCGCGCGCCGAACTGTCGCTGAACGTGGACAACCTGTTCAACAAACACTACCGCACCCAACCCGACCGCCACAGCTACGGCGCACTGCGGACAGTGAATGCGGCGTTTACCTATCGGTTTAAATAAGGTCGTCTGAAACGGAGTTTCTGCGAAGCTAAAAGCAGCCTGCACATTGGGAATGCCGTCCAAGCAAACCTACGGTTTGCCGCCCTCTCCCTAGCCCTCTCCCACGGGGCGAGGGGATTGGGTTGCAGGCTGCTTTTAGGGTTCAGGCAAATTTTTAACTTCGTTGAAGCTCCGTTTTCAGACGACCTTTTGAAGCACCACAGGCACACGC
>JUNU01000370.1 GCA_001067655.1 Neisseria lactamica | reverse complement strand
CTTTTGCTATTCGCGGTGGTAGGGATGGTTGTGGAGGATGGAGACGGCGCGGTAAAGTTGTTCGGTCAGCAGGACGCGCACCATGCCGTGCGGTAAGGTAAGGCTGGAGAGGCGCATCATCATGCGGGCTTGTTGTTTGAAGCGGTCGGTCATGCCGTCGGCGCCGCCGATGACGAAGCAGACGTGTTCGCCGTTTTGCTGCCAGCTTTTGAGGTGTTCCGCCAGCTCGACGGAGGTCGGGGCTTTGCCGCGTTCGTCGAGGACGACGAGGAACGCGCCTTGCGGGATGGCTTCGAGGATGCGTTTTTCTTCCGCCGCCATGCCTTGTGCGGCGTTGACGCCTGCGCCGCGTTTTTCGGGTTTGATTTCTTTGAGGGTGTAGGCGACGTCGCGTCCGAAGCGTTTGGCGTATTCGCCGACGGCTTCGTCCACCCAGCGGGGCATTTTGGTGCCGACGGCGAGAACGGTGATGTTCATGGGTTTCCTTGGTCGGATGGGGTCGTCTGAAAGGTTTCAGATGACCTTTTGGTTTGAATGATGGTGAAACGGGATTCTTGAAGCCGATATTGTTATAGTGGATTAACTTTAAACCAGTACGGCGTTGCCTCACCTTAGCTCAAAGAGAACGATTCTCTAAGGTGCCGAAGCACCAAGTGAATCGGT
>JUNU01000039.1 GCA_001067655.1 Neisseria lactamica | reverse complement strand
AATATTGAGCGGAACGATAGCGCGAAGTTTCAAATATTCATTTCATCTTAAAAACCAAAAAAGGTCGTCTGAAAATTTTCAGACAACCTTTTGCTATTGCGGAGACGAATATAAACGATTATGGAATCAAATCTGGAAACGGCATCAGCCACCGTAGCGCAGCGCGGTGGCGGTGGCGAAGTTGGGGATGCTCTGCACCGGCGGCGAGAAAATCAGACATGCCGGTATCGGCGAGGATGGCGGTCGAGTCGGTAAACAGGATGCGTTTCAGGCGGGCAGTAAAAATAAAATCTGTGTGAAATTAATATCATTATTCTGCTATACTTAAAAACACTTTCTTAATATTGACTATCCGTTTGGAGAAAAAAATGTCCGAAAATACACCTCTGCAATCCTCTCGTATTACCGATGACAAACGACTTGTTGCCTCTGTTTTGGCGTTCTTTTTAGGTTGCTTCGGGGTGCATAAATTTTATTTGGGCGTAAACAAAGTCGGTATCATCTACCTGTTGATTTGTATTTTAGGTTCGGTTATTCTCGTTGGTCCGATGATTATTTTTGTTTTCTGTATCATCGACATCGTTAAATACCTGAAATGTACGCCGGAAGAATTTGAACAAGTTTATGTTATCGGTAAGAAAGAATGGTTTTAAGCATTGGCTGATGCCTTTGAATATTGAGCGGAACGATAGCGCGAAGTTTCAAAT
>JUNU01000369.1 GCA_001067655.1 Neisseria lactamica | reverse complement strand
TAAATTTAAATCAGGACAAGGCGACGAAGCCGCAGACAGTACAGATAGTACGGCGAGGCAACGCCGTACTGGTTTAAAGTTAATCCACTATAACATGGGAAACAGGTATCCTGTATCTTATACAACACACAACTTACCAATTGATTTATATAAATTTTAAGAAAAAATAAGGCGATTACCTGACATTTGGCAAGCAGACAATCTGCCGTTTTCTCAAAAAATAGAAAATTTTTGCATATAAAAATTTGACAAAACGATGCCTTTCGTAGATAATAACGCCCGTTGAGTTGCTTGATGCAGCTTGATTTTTCTCCTCTATTTCTCCTTTGTAGACTTGGCGCATATCCCAAACGATATGCGCATTTTTTTATCTTGATTTTCCAAGTTTAAAATAAAATCAAATAAAACAAGATATTCCCATCTACTTCCATTCTCACGTACACAAAAATCCATCTTTAGAAAACGTGTAATCCCCAATAAAAAATCAACAAACACCCACCGTTTACCCTCCCCTGTCAAAGCAAAAATAATGGTTGCAAAGCGTGTTTCCTCTTTTCCCTCCTCCGTTGATTTGAAATACCGATAAAAAAGGTCGTCTGAAACAGAAAATCCGTTTTCAGACGACCTTTTAAAATCATTCGGTATTATTCGGCGTTGTTTTGTGCCACTTCTTCAGTTTCGGCGGCTGCGCCGACTTGCTCGGCTTCTACTGCCTCAGTTTTCGCTGCCTGTTTGGCCGCTTGGCGCTCGGCTTGTTCTGCCAAAGCCTGCTGGACAAACGGATGCTGTTGAGCGATGGCTTGTTCTTCCGCGCTGACTTCGCCTTTGAAGCGGTTGTTCAAATCAAAACGTTTTCCACCGCGCGCCAGGGCTTTGAGGTAGCGTGGGCGGCGGCAATGGTTGGCGAGGACGCGGGCGATCAGGGCAGGGTCGTATTGGGGCAGCGCGGCAACAAGGTCTTGGTCGATGCCGACGGCCAGCGGTTTGAATCGTTTGAAGACGTCGTATTTGCCGTAGATGTGGTCGGCAATCATGTCGGTCTGTTTTTTCTTGCTCATGGTTTGGACGGCGGATTTCAAAGCTGCGCCCAAAGCGGTTTCTTGTGTCATGTCGTTTGTATTCCTCTAAAATAAAGCCGTGCGTTTCGCTATGGCACGGTAATGGCGGTATTTTAGTATAAAGCCTGTGTTTTGGCTAAGTTTTTTTGCGAATGTTCGATTGTAAATGTTTATTTTGCGGTCGGGCCGGCACACTTATCTCAATAGGCGTTGAGAAAGGTCGTCTGAAAATGTTCGGCACAATCCGTCATGTTTGTTTTCAGACGACCTCAAGTGCGCAGATGAAGCGTTTCGTATTTTACCGGCCTGCAAAGCGGGTTTGAAATGCCCATCCCATCTTTACTGGGCTTCTTTTTGCAAGAGCAGGCCGATTTTGCTGTTTTCGGTCTGTTCAATATTAGGCAGGATGTCGTCAGCAGTAAACGCTTTGCCATCATTGCCCACGCTGCGCAAATAATAATGCGCATCGCCACTGCGTTCGTAATAAAACAACCGAAAAGGTTCGGCACTAAACGGCGTGTTGCTCGTATCGACTATAAATATCGGCTTGTTTGGTTGGGATTTTTGAAGCTGCTCCAACGACTCCGGATAAGTGCCGTGTTGCAGGCGGTAGAATTCGATTTCGGAAACCAACGTAGACAAGTTATTTACCGCCAGTTGCTGCCTCAGTTCGTCGTACACGCCTCCTCGTTGAACAAAGCCGAAATAAAACAATGCACCGTAAAGCGCGACAGTGCATAGCATTCCCAAGGAGGCAATCAAGGCAACGATTTTCGCGCCGCGTTTGCGCCATCCCAATATACTTAATACCAAAGCCGCTATACCGAAGAGCAAACCGATAAGCGGAATAAAGGAAACGGCGGCAAGGACATAGGCGGCGGTGTGGATTTTTGCCTGCGGCGCGGCGTGTGTGTGGTTTTCAGTATTTTCCATTTAATGTTTCTGAATATATATAACGTTAAGGTCGTCTGAAAAGCACTATATCATAATATCATATGAATAGGCGTTTCAGACGACCTCTTTCAATTTTATCCGCACTATTTGGCAATATCGGGCGTATCGACAACTACGTCAGCATTTTGCGCGCGGTGGCGTAGGGCGTGGTCGATAAGCACGAGCGCGAGCATAGCTTCGGCGATGGGGGCGGCGCGCAGGCCGACGCAGGGGTCGTGTCTGCCGTGGGTGGCAAGTTCGACGGGGTTGCCGTTGATGTCGATGCTGCGGCGCGGAGTGGCGATGGAGCTGGTGGGTTTGATGGCGATGTTGACGTGGATGTCTTGCCCGGTGCTGATGCCGCCGAGGATACCGCCGGAGTGGTTGGACAGGAAGCCTTGCGGGGTGAGTTCGTCGCCGTGTTCGCTGCCGCGCTGGACGACGCTGCCGAAGCCCGCGCCGATTTCCACGCCTTTGACGGCGTTGATGCCCATCATGGCGTAGGCGATTTCGGCATCGAGGCGGTCGAAAACGGGTTCGCCCAAGCCGACGGGGACGTTAGCCGCTTCGATATGCAGTTTCGCGCCGACGGAATCCAAGGATTTGCGCACGCTGTCCATATAGTTTTCCAGCTCGGCGATTTGGCTTTGGTTGGCGGCGAAGAAGGGGTTTTGGGAAATGTGTTCGTAGCCTTCAAACTGAATTTCTTTTTCGCCGACTTGGGTCACGTAGGCGGTGATTTCCGTGCCGAATTTTTCTTTTAGCCATTTTTTGGCAACGGCTCCGGCGGCAACGCGGGCGGCGGTTTCTCGGGCGGAGCTTCTGCCGCCGCCGCGGTAGTCGCGCGTGCCGTATTTGTGCCAGTAGGTATAATCGGCGTGGCCGGGACGGAAGCTGGTGGCGATGTTGCCGTAGTCTTTGCTGCGTTGGTCGGTATTGCGGATTAAGAGGGCGATGGGTGTGCCGGCGGTTTTGCCTTCGAAGACGCCGGAGAGGATTTCGACTTGGTCGGCTTCGCGGCGTTGGGTAACGTGGCGGCTGGTGCCGGGTTTGCGCCGGTCGAGGTCGGCTTGGATGTCTGATTCGGTCAATGCCAGTCCGGGCGGGCAGCCGTCAATGATGCAGCCCAAACCTGCGCCGTGGCTTTCGCCGAAGGTGGTAACGGTGAAGAGTTGTCCGAAAGTGTTGCCTGCCATGTTTCCCTCTATCGGTCATTTACTGAAAGATGACGGATTTTAGCATACAAAGGTCGTCTGAAACGCTTTCGGCGGGCGAATCCTGCCTTTGACACGCCTTCTGTTATCGAATCAAATCCCAAGCGAATTTGCCTATGGTCAGGCACAGCAACACCATAAATCCGTAACGCAGAAACTGGGTGCCGCCGCGTATCGCCAATTTCGCGCCGACCACGCCGCCGCACAAATTCGCCAGCGCAAGCGGGATTGCCCACGTCCAAACGACGTATCCTTGCGGGATGAAAAATGTCAGCGCGGCGAGATTGGTGGTCGAGTTGATGACTTTGCCCGATGCGTTTGCCGTCAAAAAATCGTAGCCGTAAAAGCGGACGAACACGAAAGCCAAAAGGCTGCCCGTCCCCGGCCCGAAAATCCCGTCGTAAAAGCCGATTAATGCGCCGAAAAACAAGCCCCACAAGGTTTCACGGCGCGTCAGCTTCTCGGTGCGCACCGTTTGTCCCAAATCTTTTTTGATAAAGGTATAAACACACATGGCAATCATGATGACCAGCATCGCCGGTTTCATGTATTGCACAGGGAAAAAGACCACGGCTTTCGCACCCAGATAGGAAGCGGCAAACGCCAGTACGGCGGCAGGCAGCAACATTTTCCACGGCACGGGGATTCTGCGCAGATATTGCCCCGTCGCAGTAACCGTCCCGCAGCAGGAGGCAAACTTATTCACGCCCATCACCGAAGCCACAGGTGTGGAAGTTGGCAGCAAGTTAAACAGCCCGGGTATTTGCAACAACCCGCCGCCGCCGACCGCCGCGTCCATCAGTCCGGCGCAAAATCCTGTAAGCAGTAAGAGGTAGAAAAAGGAATCTACGGGCATAGTCCCTCCCTTGAAAAAAGCTGCCTTATCGGTGTCGAGCGATTGTGGCGGAATGCTATCTGGAACAGGCGGTATTTTAACTGAAACCCATCTACACTGTATTACCGCCTATCCCGTTTCAGACGACCTTTTCTTTTAGATTCAGTGACTCACATTGCGGAAGAGGCATTCCTCCATTAGAATCCGCCCTTCCTTGTTTTCCACATCCATAAGGCACAACTGCGGACAAAACCGTTTTCAGACGACCTGTTTGCCCCGATACCGCAAAAGCGCAATGCCATTAACCGCTGACTGACTTTCTTTTCGGTCGCTTTAAAGATATAGTGGGTCAACTTAAAACAAGGGCGGCTTTGCGCTGCCCTGCCCTGCGCTTTATCCATCTGCCTAAATGATGCGTTTCAGCTCAGTTGAAAGAAACTCCGCGATGAAAGAATTAGACAAAACCGACTTGAAAATCCTGAAAATCCTTCAGCAAAATGCCCGCACACCCATGACGGAGTTGGCAGAAAAAGTCGGATTATCCACTACTCCGGTTACCGAACGCGTCCGCCGCCTTGAGCGCGACAATTTCATTACCGGCTATCATGCCCGCCTCAACCCGCACCAACTCGGGCAAAGCCTGCTGGTCTTTGTCGAGCTGAAGCTGCGTTCCAAATCGGGCAATATTTTTGAAGATTTCCGCCGCGAAATCATGCGGATTCCGCAAATTTTGGAATGCCACCTCGTATCTGGCGAATACGATTATCTGATTAAAGTCCGCCTGCCCAATATGGCGGCTTATCGGGATATGTTGGGCAATATCCTGCTGCACCTGCCTGCGGCAGCGGAAAGCCGCAGCTATGTCGTTATGGAAGAGGTCAAAGAAACGGCAGTGTTAGATTTAGAGTGATTTAACTACATTAAAAAAGGTCGTCTGAAAGTTTATAACGTTCAGACGACCTTTTTTCAAAATACCTTTTATACCCACGATAGAAACACTATCAACCAAGATGCTTTGACAGTTTCAAACCCATCCCTTCCCCATCAAGTCCAAGCATTTCCCTACCAAACCCACAAACAAAAAAAATGCACACATTCAATTGAATGTGTGCCAAGTCTACAAAGGAGAAATAGAGGAGAAACTATTAACTGACTACTCGAACCAGCTAACGAATCGGATTATCCATGAAAATAAAATTTTAGGCAAGTATTTTTCTTGTAAAATTTCTAAATTAATTTATTGGAATATTTAAGCTGTAACTCTATTTCATTACTCTTAGCATGCCGCTTCCAAGCCTGCCCGACGAATCGATGTTAAAATACGCGCCTCTTTCATCTGCGAGTAAAACACATCATGACCGCCGCCATCGAACACGTCCAAGCCGCCGCCTTTGATTTGGACGGCACATTATGCGACTCAGTCCCCGACCTTGCCGCCGCAGCCGAAGCCATGCGCGAATATCTCAGCATGGAGCCGCTGCCCGCCAAAACGGTAGAAAGCTACGTCGGCGACGGCATCGGCAAACTCGTCCACCGCGTCATCACCGACGACCGCGACCAAGAAGCCGCACCCGATTTATGGGAAAAAGGTTTCGTGTTCTACATGAAATACTACCGCGACCACTTAAGCGACTTCACCCGCCCCTACCCCGAAACCGAAGCCGGACTGGCATTGCTCAAATCGCTGGGCATCCCGCTGGTGGTCATCACCAATAAAAACGAAATCCTCGCTGTCGAACTATTGAAACAGCTTGGACTCGCCGACTACTTCAGCCTGATCCTCGGCGGCGACAGCCTGCCCGAAAAAAAACCCAGCCCGCTGCCGCTACAACACGCCGCCGAAGTCTTGGGCATTGATCCTGCCAACATGATCATGGTCGGCGACTCCCGCAACGACATCATCGCCGCCAAAGCCGCCGGCTGCCTCAGCGTCGGCGTCACCTTCGGCTACGGCGACATGACTTTATTGTCGCAAGACAAGGCGACCAAGCCCGATTGGATTATCGGCTCGCTGCCCGAAATCTACGAAAACCTGCAACCGAAAAAAGCAGAAGACGACGAATAATCAGTATCCTTGTTTTCAGACGACCTTTATTCCTGCTTCAAAGGTCGTCTGAAAATCAAGCAGTGGAAATAAAAAGATTCGTCATTCCCAAACACAGAGAATGACGGAATGAAAGTTTCTTATCTCTCCTCTATCCTACAACCCGCAAGTCAGATTCAAGAATCTGACCTACGAATCGACCTTTTCAAACGACCTCTGCATGAAACCCCAAAAATCCCTGCGCGCCCGCGCGATGGACATCCTTTCCCGACAAGAAATCAGCCGTGTCGGACTCAAACGCAAGCTCGCCCCGTATGCTGAAAGTGAAGAAGAATTGGAAAACGTGTTGGACGAATTTGCCGAACGCAACTGGCAATCCGACCAACGCTACGCCGAAGCCTACATCCACAGCAAAAGCCGCCAACATGGTTCCCTACGTCTGAAACAGGCATTGGCGCAGCAAGGCATAGACGAAACCGTCAGCCGCGAATTCATGCCCGACAAAGCGCGCGAACTGCAAACCGCAGTCGCCGTGCTGCGCAAAAAATTCAAACAGCCCGCCGCCGATTTGAAAGACAAGCAAAAACAAGCGCGGTTTCTCGCCTATCGCGGCTTCGATATGGACACCATCCACGCCGCACTCAAAAGCAGCTGGGACGAAGACGATGTTTTTGAGTACGGAGAAAATTGAACCGCCCTGCTTGAATCTTCCCGCCCATCGGCGTACCCTTACGCTTTTGCCACCCATTCACAACCGAGATAACCATGTCTGAAGAACAACGCAACGCCCCTAATCCGCTTTTGGAAGACGAACGCAAAAACCCCGTTTACCGGCTCGGTCGGGCTGTCGCCGGATTTATGGTTATCGTATGGGCGGGCGTATTGGCTTTGGTGTTCTATTTAGTCTTCCGTTTTTGGTTCAACTAAATTTCTCACACCCCCTCCATCCCATTTTCTACAACTGTTCTCACCTTGCAAAAAGGTCGTCTGAAAAATCAAATATCGATTTTTCAGACGACCTTTTCAATTTATCCAAACGCATTTAAGTTCAGTCCCAACCACACCCGACAAATTTAAAGCCATTTCCGATAAATTGCATATCCGCTCAAATCACAGACATTCAAAACCAACCGGCAACAGCATGAAACAGATAAGTCATACCGCTCCACGCCCATTTGCTTACTGCAACCGTTATCCAGCCCATCAACACCAGCACAATCAAACCGAAAAAATCAGGCAGATGCAGATAAAGCCAAGCCGCAACAGGTTTGCGCCAAAAATCTGATTGCTGCTGTTTCTTCTCCAAAGCCGCGTGCATAAACGGGCGCTCCAAATGTATGTCGTAGTCGATGCCATACTCACTGCGCACATGCTCATTGATGACTTTCAAAGTACGGCGGCTCGGCTGCAAGAAAATATCAATAAGCGTACCGACAACAGGAATCATGCCAAGCACCATATCGGCAAAAGCAAGATATACGGCAGGACGCATTTTATGATCCGGCACGCCCAACTCCCGTCCCATGCGAAAAGCCTTCATCGTCAAAAAAAGCCCGGCAATATCCCCGACAAAAGGAATCAGCGACAATATGGCATCAACGCCGATACCCTGCTTGGTAAAAGGAATACAAAACAAACTATCCATAGTGTTGGCATATTTAGCCAACTCGCGCTCACGTCGGATGATTTCCTGACGTTCGTAAGGTATAGGTGTGTGCTTCATCATGTTTTCTTGTAATGGGTTAATAAATTTTAGAACGGTGCAACGTCATTACTGCTTACGGTCATTCTCTATAAAAGCCAATTACAGTATGGCCGTTTGTGACGCAAGGTCGTCTGAAAATACGGTTTCAAATATTGAAAACCATATTTCAGACGACCTTCAGTTCGCCGCTTACATTATTTGATTGGTTTTAAAGTTGGCAGAACGGTATCCCAAATAGCAAGGACTTCAGCTTCGCTGCGCTTCGTTCCGTCTTTCTTCTCGGTACCAAACTGCATCATGATGCGCGGATTGCCGCCGTCTCGCTCCCAAATCAACATATATTTGTTACCATCCCACTTGATCAGTTTTTCCGTACCAGACATGCCGTTAATGGTACGCTGGCCTTGGCGGATGGTACGGTAGCCTGTGATTTTAAAGATTTTTGCCAATGCGCTTTTTTCTGGAGCGATATCCCGTTGCAGCAGCGTGGGTTCGCCTTTCTCTAGCTCGTCACCATGCATGATTTCCAGATTCATATCATGTTGCTTGGCAAATCCGACAGTTGTATGCGCTGTAAAAGGTTTTTTACCGTCATCCGCAATAAACCCGCCTATCAGGCAGACACCATGCCGATTCGGCACTTCAAATTCTTGCCGTACACGTAAGTTATTCAGGAAATCTTGGCGGAATTTTTTCTCCATGCCATCTATCAATTCTTTCTCTTTGGCTTTCCAGTTGGCAGGGGCTTTGCCATGATCCGAAGGAATACGGAAATAACTCCGTACGATATAAGCATCGTTATTATCTAACTTAAAATACAAATCGGCTTCGTAGGGCATACCACGATCCTTGATAATATGCTCCCATTCAAAATCTCTACGCGTTACTTGCATCATCGCCCGATCTGGGATCAGGGTGCGGGTATCGACAACAATATCAGTTCCATCATAACCACTACGTTTAAACCTATTGATAGTCCTAACGTTTCTATCCCAATCATTAAACATAACCATCACACTCCAACCATTGTAATCAATGTGTGTGCTGCCGTGATGGCGTTGGGACGGCAGACGCAATTGATAGCGGCCGCTGCAATAGGGCTGTTCGGTCCAGTAGGCGGTATCGATAGATGAAGAAGCAGTAGTCATGGAGGGATTCCTTTCTGTAAGTGGTGAAACGGCAGGGGCGCATGCGGCAAGTAGGGAAGCTGTCAGCAATACAGTAGCGGTCGGTTTCATCATAAGTTCCTTTCAGGGATTAATCTTCCTGTCCGCGTAAAGCGACAGATTCTAAAACAGCAAAAAAGGCATCATGACGGGTTTCATCAAAATTATATGAAGAACCATGCTCATAGCCGCCGACATTTTTATCTCCGGTTACCAATACATCTTTTCTATCAAAAAAGCCTTGGGTAATCGGCGCTCCTCCCGAAGCAGTAGGTACGGTACCATCTCCTCTGTCTGTCCTCTTTTTTTCAGTAAGATGAAGAAAGTAATCTTCACCCCTCAGTTTCATTTTTACCGTACCTTTAGGCCCGGAATCTTCAGGCTTAGTCAATACTGCCTCTATCAACTCTTGCTTAGTCAAGTCTTCAGGGAAATTCCTATCACTCACCCATTTAATAGTATCCCAGGTGAGATGGTCTTTACTGTCACAAAAACTGATTCGGGTTTTATTGTCATCGGTCAAATAATAAGTAGCATGCGTATGCTGATATCTTTGTACTATATTAAAATTATCCTCAAAAATATCCTCATCCTTTCTACCTTTTTGAAAGATGGTCTTTGTACCATTCGGATTAAAATTGATGCGGTCTATCTGCTCTTCTTGTTGTCCATCATTAAGATTTTTGGGCTTGGTCGGCCATAAACCAAACCATTTATCATAATTTTGATAGAGTTCCTCAGTATTGAAACTGAAGCGTATATTTTCCCCCTTATGATCTGCCACATAGAGCCAAGCATTTGGATCGCTTACCTTATCCCCACTAAAGCGGCAGGGGGTATAATTCGGCCAAGGAGTCAGCTGCATGGCACCAGGCGAATTGAGCAAAATGGGGGAAGTTGCGCGCGAAGTAAAACCCAGCACCCCTGCAAAACCAAGCTCTTTCAATGCGCTTAACCATAAAGTCGGCGTGAAATATTCATAAAAACGGCGCGGTGGCGGTTCATTACTAAATCCTGCCCTTAACCGTTTATAAAAAGCAGGAGAACCCGTAGCGGGCATAACATTATGAAAAATACCGCAGATTTTATCAGCATTTTTAGTTTCACCCGGCTTGTCACTAGTTGCCTTCTTTGCATACGCACGCGTTACCAAACCACCCATGGAATGGGTAAGAATCAAAAATTGCTCACTATTGCATTCTTCCAATGCACGCTGAATACGACTATTCAAATCACTGGGACCAAATGGAAAATTGGTACCATCCTCTTTTTCTGATTCCAAAAACTCTAAGGATCTTGATGAATACCCAGTTCCTGACTCAGCATTGTCACGCAACCAGTTGTAGCCGCATATATAGACAGGAAACTGATAATTCACTACTTTTTTCAGCCATTCCGCCAACATTTTCTGTGCTTCAACGCTGGACTTCTGTTTAGATAAAGGCTTTTCCAACTTTGGCTGCTCTTTGTCACGATTGATGATATATCGATCTATCCTTGCCAATACGGCTTTCCAAGGCTGCGTATCTATTTTCTTTGTAACAAAATTCGCATAATCACTGTCACTCAAGCCATTTGTTCCATTTTGATTTCCATTACTGGTTTTAGCAGCATCTCGAATATCTTGAGCCAAATTATTCAGATTATTTTCTAAAAAAACCGCAAAATCTTGATAAGCATCGGCATTAACCGTTCCCCAGCCTCGAAAACGCAATTGTTCTTTAATTAACTCTTTAGGACGGGGTTTTCCATTTTCCCATCTCTCTTTCCATTCCTCATATTGCTTTTGCTCATCACGAATTTCCGAAGAATCAGAAGAAGGACTTTTTTGCAGTTGCGCCATCTTAAGTTTGTGACGATGCTCACCGACCTTTAAAATCTTTTTTTTCAAACATTCAGTATTAGTTCTTATAGGATTTTTAGGAATATGTATTATCGGCCCTCGCCAATCGACAGCAGTCAATTCTTGATGAATTTCGCGATGACGTGCTTTTACCCTACGAAACAGACCATCTTTAAACGCTGCACCTATTGATTTTAATAGACCGTTTGGCGGCATCCATGACTTTTCTACTTTCTTCGTCTTGAGTTCATCCCAAATTTTTTCCTGATTCTCCTCTCCGTCATCAACATCTTTTGCCGGTTCTCCCGATTTAGATTTTTGACTGGGCTTTACCCAACCGTTTCGATATTGCAGATTGGATCCCATAATGCCGGGGAGAAGCATGATCGGCATATAGCGTGCAATCTCCATCTGGCATTTTTGCTGATCTTCCGTAGATGTCATCCTCGCTTGCGCGGTCGGATTGCCGTTTTTATCCAATGTCGGATTTAATTTAATGTTTGGGTCAATCATTTCTTCTTGTCCTTAGGCAAAAGAGTCAAGGTAAATTTTTCGATAGTAGAATCATTGCGCTGAATGCCGGTACTACCATTTGCATCCGTAGTCCCCCGTATTTTGGTACCGTCAGCACGTGTTAGAACAAATCGGCGGTTTGCAATCGGGCTTCCATTTAAAGTGGTAACGATTACTTCCTGATCAAATTTTGATTTAGGCATATCATTAAACATATGGCTCAAGCTCTGCGGTCCAGTCACCTCCAACGGTGCCTTCACCCTAACCAACTTTGGACTCCCAATCTCAATTTCTCCATTTGAGAATTTGATGTATGCGCCTTTACAGGTAATTAAAACTTCTTCTTGCGCTGCGATGTTTACTCTACCTGAGCTACTGGTCAGCACCGCGTCCTTCAGCGCATTCAGCTGCAGCTCGTCATTCTGTGCCTGTACTTCCACTTTGCCCTGATTGGCCTGTACCTTGATGCCGCTGCTTTGCGCAAACAGGTTGAGGCTTTCTACTGCATGGGCG
>JUNU01000368.1 GCA_001067655.1 Neisseria lactamica | reverse complement strand
TATGAGCAAATATACATTACACTTCAAATACCAAGCCGTACTCCACTACCTGCATATACGCAGCCAAAAGCGTACCGCAGACTACTACGGCATCTCCCGAACCCACCTGCGACGATGGATACGTGCCTATCAGGAAGGTGGCATCGGCGCACTCGAACATCCCCAATCCAAAACCATGCCCCAACACCGCAAAAACCCCTTCATCGCCGACAAACCCGACAACGAAAAAACACAGGCAGAGCTTATCGAAGAGTTGTGCTATATGCGCGCAAAGGTT
>JUNU01000367.1 GCA_001067655.1 Neisseria lactamica | reverse complement strand
AGGGCTGGGGAGAGGGTGGCTCTACGGGTTGCACGAATTTGATTTTCCCTCAAGCCGCAAAGCCACCCCCATCCTAGCCTTCCCCCGCCAGACGGGGGAAGGGATAAGGTTGCTGATACAGCAAAAGGTCGTCTGAAATTTAAAACTTGGTTTCAGACGACCTTCTCCTTTTTTGCCTCTGCACAATACTATAAAATTCGGGCTGCTGTTGATAGCAACTCCAATGATGATTAATAAGGAAATACAGAATGGGAAATGTAGCTTTTGTTATTGACCATAAATGGGCGATTATAAGCATCCTAGTTGTTCTGGTTATTTTAAGCTGGGTATGTTTTGGGAAAAAATGGAGCAATGTGCTAAAAGTTTTTTGTGCAGGAACATTTTCCATCGTTATTTTTGATATTTTATTTAATTGGTTTGAATTTTATTCCAAGGATTCGATAGACACTTTATCTGCGGGTTTTTGGAATTTCATCATTCTGATTGTTTCCGCCCCTGTCGCTTTCGTTATCTGGCATTTCCGCGACGAAAACAATAGACAGCAAATCGAGAACCAACGTAAAGACATTAATCTGAAAGAATTTCAAAAACTGTCCGAGTGGGTCAGTGGCGCACATTTACCGGAAATAAAAACCGTCAGTAAAACCACACAGAAAAGCAGCTCAAAAGACGGGGCAGAAATTACAGAGCAAACGACGGAACAATCTGAAGAATATGCCAAAAAACCGAATACCGCTGATTTTGATACTTTCAGCAAACGCGAAGGTGCTGTCGCTTTGCAGATTTCCGCTATCTACAATTTGTTGCCGTTTTTCCGAGGAGATTACGGAGAAAGTTTTCGTTTACCTGCATTCGATCTATTGAAATCTACTTGGCAGATAATGCAGCAAGATAGTTTAACGAAATTTGAAAACACTGAAAATGTAAGTGAGTTGAGACAGAAGGTAAAAAGCCCTCTGGGAATTGCTCTGACTCATGTTTTGTTGAGTTCTCATAAGGATAATAACCAAATTATCCTACGGGATTTTTATAAGATATTGCCTAGTATATGTTTGGCAGGAATGGATTTTAATTTAGGTGCTGATGAAAGTGTGGTAATCAATTTATCAGATCTGAATTTTAATGGAGCCGATTTTCGGGGGGCTGTCTTAGAAAAAGTCAATTTTCAGAAAAGTAAATTGCATAATGCCCAATTACAATGGGTCGATTTAAATTTAGCTCACTTGCAAGAGGCTGACTTAATGGGAGCTAAGTTACAACATGCCGAATTAATGGAGGCTCGATTACAAAATGCTAATTTGCAAAATGCCAATTTACAAAATGCTAATTTGCAAGGTGCTGACTTTGAGAATGCTGATCTAAAATATGCTGATTTTCAAGCTGCTAATTTAAAAAACGCTATTCTACAAGGTGCTAATTTGCAGAGAGTTAATTTGCAATATGCCGACTTTAATTGGTCACAACTAAAGGATAACAAGACACAGCTGGCTGCTGCAAAAATAACAGTATCTGATTTTATTGAGAATATTTATCTAGATTGGAAAAAAGAAAATGATCCTGAATGGGAAGCTTTGATGAATTAGGAGAAAACGAAAGCAATGCAACAATTCTGTGATGAAACAGGGATATTGATTTTTGATAACAATGGAACGCAACAAATAATGCCTCCCCTTTAGGAAAGTAAAATCTGACTTTAATCGTGATTTATCCCTAAAGGTCGTCTGAAACTGAAAATTTGGTTTCAGAGCCCTTTTCTTATAGACAAATCATGCCAAACACCTCGCCACCGTCATTCCCGCGTAGGCGGGAATCTATCTTTGAATTTCAGCAACTGTTTTTCAAACATCTGTTTCTTAGAATTTCCAATAGATTCCCGCCTACGCGGGAATGACGGTAGTTGGGCAGAAATCTATGCCACGACATGCAGTCTGCCCCCTCTCCCGTCCAGCGGGAGAGGGTTGGGGAGAGGGTGGCTCTATGGGCTGCACGAATTTGATTTTG
>JUNU01000366.1 GCA_001067655.1 Neisseria lactamica | reverse complement strand
TAGTACATAAGGGCGTTGGCAACGCCGTATCATTGCAATTTTAATCCACTATAAGTTTAACGCAACCGAAAAGGGTCTAACCTGATGAAAATGGTTTACCGATTGATTTTAATATCTGTTTTTTGCGCAGTCGCAGCGGCGGGCGGCTGGTTTTATGCCCAGCACCGCAACGACAACGCCCATGAAGCGATTTCGCGCGAAGGCGTTTTGATGCAGATTAAGCAGATGAACCGCTTGGAAAGCACGGCTTTTTACATCGATACCATCATCCGCACCGAGAAAAAAGGCGACTGGCGCAGATTGTGGCAGGACTCGCAAAGCGGTCTGTTTATCGTGCGCGGCAAAGTGTTGGCGGGCTTGGATTTGGACAAGCTTCACGCCGACAACGTCAATATCGTGGACGGAAAAGTCCTCATCAGCCTGCCACCCGTAGAAATCCTGAGCGTCGATTTGGAAAATATCGAGGTGTACGACATCCAAACCGGCTCGTTCAACCTTTTGCCCGTGGATAAGGCAGTGTTCAAAACCGTGCAGGACGAAGCCAAAAAACAAGTCCTCGCCAGCGCGTGTAAAGCCCAGATTTTGGATCACGCCAACCGCCAAGCGCAAACGCAGCTTGAAAACCTGTTTGCCCTGACGCAGACGCAGGTATCGGTTTATCCGGCGGCAGTGGGGCAGTGTAAATAGCGGCAGCGTAAAACAAGGCTTAAGCGCCGAGTACAAACAAGGTCGTCTGAAAACGAAAGTAGGTTCGCCAAATCGTTTTCAGACGACCTTTTGTTCAGCGTCGATACGCTTCACATCAAGCGCGTGTGTGCATCATCAGAGCGTTAAAGATAGTCGCCGATATTCGGACTTCTGCCGAACACAGCTTCATGCGCCTGACTGATGGTCAGCCGGTTGAACATCAGCCGCTGGGTTTGGTCGCTGTCGATAATCCTTACCCTGCCTTCCAATTTCGGCGCGTCGTGGTGGAAAGTATTTTTAAACGCAAGCCAGCGGTCGGTTTGCAGGTGGACGACGGCAAACATATCGTGCGAAATATTCACGCCGACGCTGATGAGTTTCGGCGAAGCCTGAAGGCAGAAACTGCTGTCGCCGAACAGGCACAGCCCCTCGTTTTCGGCATAGCGGAACAGCTCGATTTTCACCGCATCGGGTTCGGCGAATATGGTACAAAACAGCCGCTCAAACAGCGACGGCTGCGCCACGCCTTCGCTCAACATGCCGTAAAGCCCCGCCAGCCAATCGACATAGCCGAGGAATGAAAAACGGTAGTTCCGCATGATGGCTTCGATGCGGCTCGGATCGCGCTTGCTGATCAGGCGCACAAACTCAAACCCGACCTCCGGCAGCCGCGCCCGAACGGCCTCATGCAGACGGTGGGCAAACAGGTTTTTATGGTTGTGCGGATTGCGCAGGATGCCGAGGAATTTCAGCCGCAATATCCGCCACAATGCTTCGGGAACTTTGACCGTATCGGTTTCGCCCGTTTTCAGACGGCATTCGGGCAACGTGCGCAGATGGTTGCAGGCTTCTTCGTAGCCGCTTTCGTGGCGGTTGAACCAGCTTTCCAAATTGTACTGGTTGGCGGTGTTTTCGACGAAAGTCAGCGTGTAGAGGTTTTTCGCCGCCAGATTGCCGATGATATTGACACTCGCCGCCGCACCGCGACTTTCGCTCCCGCCGCGAACCTTGTCGCCGGAGCGGGGGCGTCGGGCGGCAGCCGGTTCGCGGAACATGGACAAAGGCAGCTTGTAAACATTCTGATTCTGCGGACTGACCTGCGGATTATGCGCGTGCTGCCGCTGCTCGGTCTGGGCGATATAGTGATGTTCCTTGGTCGGATTCGCCGTCAACAGCGCATAAGGCTTTTCGCCGCATTCGGAAAATTCGCAATCACTGAGGATAAAGGCTTGTCGGGTCATGGTGTCGGGAGAGGCCGTCTGAATGTGCCGATTATAGTTGATAGGGAGCTAAGGGGATTATACGGAATGATGCTTCTGCTTGCAGAATACGCCGATAGAATGCCGATAGCAGGAATCCAAAAAACACTTCGCCGCCGTCATTCCCGCGCAGGCGGGAATCCAGACCTCTGTATTTCAGGAATATTCAAAGATTTCTGTAATCTCAAGCTTCTGGATTCCCGCCTGCGCGGGAATGACGGCAGTCGGTTTGGTCTTTATACGCAAAAGGACGCAAAAAGGTCGTCTGAAAACGGATATAGCGAGGTCCGCTAAATCGTTTTCAGACGACCTTAAGTCAACGGACTGTTCAACACTATTTATTCTTCTTTTTGGAAAACGTGGTTGCGGTGATACTCGAAATATTTTTCGCTTTCCGGTCGAATTTTTAATTTCATATCGGGAGCAATTCCTAACCGTTTTTGATTTTCCGAATCGATTGTCGGGCTGATTTTTATCGTACCGTCGGTATCAAACGTAATCAGTCCATTATCGAATAATCTGTCGATATTGGGTGCGAGCATCAGACCATTGAAGCGACATAAACGTTCTTTATTGTTGCAAACGCTCCAAGGTTTGATATGGCTGGCAATGAGTAAAGGCTCGATATCTAGACCGGTCAACGGGCAGCTTGGATATAGTTTGAGTAGGTCTTGTCGGAATTGATTTTGCCCTCTGCGGACTTTTATTAAGATTTTTAGTTCGGTTTGCTTTTCTGGGCTAGTTTCGGAGGCTAAACGGTTTTCGAGTTCAGCTATATTTTTTCCTAAGTGTGGGATAGAATTCGTGTAAAAATTTTGCTCTTCAGTCAGCCAAGCTGTCTTTTCTTCGTCTAATTCCTTTTTAAAACAAGTTTTACATCTGTTTTCTCTATCGTATTCACTCCAACTCCACTCACTGAGTTTCTTACGGGAGTTGGAACAAACTTTAAAATAATCTGAATCGTTTGTCGTCCAATTTTTGTCTTTTCGTTCAGTAGGAAAGCTGTTACAGCCACCACTAGCTTTGTGTAACATAGGGTATATGGATTGGGTTCCACCTTTGTCTATGTTTAGTACAAAACCATTTTTATTGTTCTTAAGCCATTCAATAAAAGCAGCATCATTTGGCATATCTTCAAAAATTACTATGTCAGACATAAGATTCTCCAAATCTTTTCTATAAATTCAATTAAGTGTATTTGTATATATATAGGTTCGAGACAAAAAATCTAGGCCGTCATTCCCGCGCAGGCGGGAATCCAGAAGTTTGGATTTACAGTAATCTTTAAATATTTCTGAAATGCAGGGGTCTGGATTCCCACCTGCGCGGGAATGACGGCGGTTGGTTCGGTATTATACGCAAAAGAACATATGAAGGTCGTCTGAAAACAGATATAACGTGGTTCGCTAAATCGTTTTCAGACGACCTTTTCTTTAAAGCCGAATCAAATCGACCTGCCGGTTAACCCAAAGCCTTCCTTGCTCCGGCGAAGAGGCGGTACCAGCCGGACAGTTCCGTCCAGTCTTCCGGTTTCCAGCTCATTTGTGCGGCGCGGTACACGCGTTCGGGGTGGGGCATCATGATGGTGACGCGGCCGTCTGCGTTGGTCACACCAGCGATGCCTTGCGGCGAGCCGTTGGGGTTGAGCGGGTAGGTTTGGGTAACTTGGTTTTGTCCGTCGACGTATTGCAGCGCGATGCCGAGGTCGTCTGAAATTTTGCCGCCGTGAAGCGCGAAGTCGGCGCGGCCTTCGCCGTGGCTGACGACGACGGGCAGGCTGGAGCCTTGCATTTCGTTCAGAATCAGGGAGGCTGATTTGGGGACGTGAACCATGCTCAGGCGCGCTTCGAACTGTTCGCTCAGGTTGCGTTTGAACTTCGGCCAGCCTGCCGTGCCGGGGATGATTTCGGCGAGGTTGCTGACCATTTGGCAGCCGTTGCACACGCCCAGTGTCAGCGTGTTCGGGTCGGTGAAGAAGGCGGCGAACTGGTCGCGTAAGGCGGGGTGGAACAGGATGGATTTCGCCCAGCCTTCGCCCGCGCCGAGTACGTCGCCGTAGCTGAAGCCGCCGCACGCCGCCAGCATTTTGAAGTCGGCAAGGTGGACGCGGCCTGCCATCAGGTCGGACATATGCACGTCGTAGGCATCGAATCCGGCGCGGGTGAAGGCGGCGGCCATTTCGATTTGCCCGTTCACGCCCTGTTCGCGCAGGATGGCGATTTTGGGTTTCGCGCCGCTGTTGACGAACGGCGCGGCGATGTCTTCGTTTACATCAAATTTCACGTCGGCAAACAAGGCGCTGCGTTCGTTGTCGCCAATCAGGGCGAACTCACTGTCTGCGCAGGCGGGGTTGTCGCGCAGGCGTTGAATGGCGTGGCTGGTTTCCTGCCATGCGCGTTGCAGGTCGGCTCGGGTTTGTTCCAACACGATGCCTGCCTGATTGCGGATAACGATTTTTTCGTCAGAACCGATGGTGGCAACGGTATGCAAGGGCAGCGCTGCCGCTTTGAACAAGGCTTCTGCTGCCGCGACATCTTGTTTAGCGATTTGAATCACTGCGCCCAGTTCTTCATTGAACAATGCGCGGATGCTGGCTTCGTTGACGTCGGCTTGGTTGGCAACCAGTGAAGTCAAATCCACATTCAAACCGCACCGCCCCGCAAACGCCATTTCCGTCAGCGTCGCAAACAAGCCGCCGTCGCTGCGGTCGTGATACGCCAAGAGTTTGTCTTCGGCGACAAGCTGCTGAATCACGTCGTAAAAGGCTTTCAGACGACCTGTATCGTCCAAATCGGGCGCGTCGCCGCTCATATTGTTGTAGACCTGACCGAACGCCGAGCCGCCCATACGCGCTTTGCCGAAGCCCAAATCGATAAACAGCAATACGCTGTCTTCGACGTTTTTCAACTCAGGCGTAACGGTTTTGCGCACGTCTTTGACAGGCGCGAATGCGGAGATAATCAGGCTCAACGGCGAGACGACGGATTTTTTCTCTTCGCCGTCCTGCCACACGGTTTTCATCGACAGGCTGTCTTTGCCTACGGGAATGCTCAAATCCAATGCCTGACAGGCTTTGGAAACCGCTTCGACGGTACGGTAGAGTTTTTCGTCTTCGCCCTCGTTGCCGCACGCCGCCATCCAGTTGGCGGAAAGTTTGATGTTGCCGATGTCGCCGATGTTGACCGCCGCGATGTTGGTGATGGCTTCGCCGACGCACATTCTGCCCGAGGCGGGCGCGTCAAACAGGGCGACGGTCGGTTTTTCGCCCATAGACATCGCTTCGCCACGATAGGTGTTGAAGCCCATCATGGTCACGGCGCAGTCGGCTACGGGGGTTTGGTATTTGCCGACCATTTGGTCGCGGTGGGTCATGCCGCCGACGCTGCGGTCGCCGATGGTAATCAGGAAGTTTTTGGCGGCTACGGTAGGCAGGCGCAGAACGCGGTAGGCGGCTTCGGTGATGTCGATATTGCCCGCGTTAAACGGTTTTTTCCCAAGGGGATTCCCTTCGGTCGCATACGACCTCACGGTTTTGTCGCTGCGAGTGGTTTTGGGCGGTTTGCCGAGCAAGACGTTCAGCGGCAAATCGACGGGGTTGTTGGAGAACAAGTCGTCGCGCACTTTCAAATGTCCGTCGTCGGTCGCCGTACCGACCACGGCAAACGGGCAGCGTTCGCGTTCGCAGATGGCGCGGAAGGTGTCCAAATCTTTTTCCAAAATCGACAACACATAACGCTCTTGCGATTCGTTGCACCAGATTTGCAGCGGGTTGAGGCCGTGTTCTTCCAGCGGCACTTCGCGCAGCTTGAATATCGCGCCGCGCCCGGCATCGTTAACGAGTTCGGGGAAGGCGTTGGACAGTCCACCTGCGCCGACGTCGTGGATGGAGATAATCGGGTTTTTGTCGCCAAGCTGCCAGCAGCGGTCGATCACTTCCTGTGCGCAGCGTTCGATTTCGGGGTTGCCGCGTTGTACGGAGTTGAAGTCCAAAGAGGCGTCGTTCGTGCCGGTATTCATCGAAGAAGCCGCGCCGCCGCCCAAGCCGATAAGCATACCCGGGCCGCCCAGTTGGATCAGCAACGCGCCTTCGGGGATTTCGTCTTTATGCGTCTGCTGTGCCTGAATGCTGCCCAAGCCGCCGGCAATCATAATCGGTTTGTGGTAGCCGCGAACCTGACCGTCAAACTTCTCTTCAAAAGTGCGGAAGTAGCCCAAGAGGTTGGGGCGGCCGAATTCGTTGTTGAACGCCGCGCCGCCGATAGGGCCTTCAATCATGATGTCCAACGGCGAGGAAATGTGTTCCGGCTTGCCGTAGTCTTGTTCCCACGGCTGTTTGAGGTCGGGAATGTTGAGGTTGGAGACGGTAAAGCCGGTCAAGCCCGCTTTCGGACGCGAACCTTTGCCCGTTGCACCTTCGTCACGGATTTCGCCGCCCGCGCCCGTTGCCGCGCCTGCAAACGGCGCGATGGCGGTCGGATGGTTGTGCGTTTCCACCTTCATGATGATATGCGTGTCTTCCTCGTGGAAACGGTAACCTTGGTTTTCCGCCGCATTCGGATAGAAACGCTCGACTTTTGCGCCTTCGATCACGGACGAATTGTCTTTATAGGCGACGACCGTGCCTTCGGGATGCGCGTTGTGCGTGTCGCGAATCATACCGAAGAGGGATTTCGGCTGTTTTTCGCCGTTGAGGATGAAATCGGCGTTGAAGATTTTGTGGCGGCAGTGTTCGCTGTTTGCCTGTGCGAACATCATCAATTCAACATCGGACGGATTGCGCTGCAAAGCCTGATAGTTTTCAACCAGATAATCGATTTCGTCGGCGGAGAGTGCCAAACCCATTTCGGTATTGGCTTTGACCAAAGCCTCTTTACCGCCGCCCAAAACATCGACGCTGGAGAAGGTTTCGGATTCGAGATGGTGGAATAATTTGGAGGCCGTCTGAAAATCTGGCAGCACGGATTCGGTCATGCGGTCGTGCAGCAAAGCTGCCCATTGCTGTTTCTCATCGTCGTTCAGACGACCTTCCAGCCACACCGCCATGCCGCGCTCGATGCGCTCGATGCCTTCCAAACCGCAGTTTTCCGCGATATTGGTCGCCTTGGAAGCCCACGGCGAAATCGTACCCAAACGGGGCGTTACCAAAAATAAATGCAAGCCCTCGCGCGCTTCGGGCGTTTCTTTAACGCTTTGCGCCGCCAACAAGGCTTGCAGTTTTTCGACAGTCGCGGCATCCAGTGCTTTCTCGCTGCCGACGAAATACCAAAATTCGCTTTTCAGTTTCACTTCGGGCAGGCCGAGTGCGGCCGCTTTTTGCAAGAGTTTTTCAACACGGAAATCGGAAAGGGCGGTAACGCCGCGCAAGGGCAAAACAACAGACATGATTCAGCTCTCAAATGCGGTTGGGAAAGACTGTATTATACGCCGAATGGGTCTGGGTTGCTTAGTAATTTGGGTTAAAATGTTGACAATTTTTCAGACGACCTGAGTTGGGTGGGGCGGAAGGGTCGTCTGAAAAATCTTGATTGAAACCTATGCAATGCGTTGATTTAAATTGTTTTTGGGAAGATTTAAAACAAGAGATTGCAGGTTGATTTGAAAAAAAACGATGCCGGGTTGCAGAAAGTTTATTCAAAAAAATTTATCGTTTATTTTTCTGATAAATCGGCATGAGTTCAGGCAGCATTCTGCGGATGGCATTGATGCGTGTCTGATTGGTCGGGTGGGTGGACAAAATCGCAATGGACGAGCTGCCTTCAAGTTTGCTCATCTTTTCCCAAACGCTGATGGCAGCCTCCGGGTTGTAACCAGCCTGAGCCATCAAACGTACACCGCCTGCGTCCGCTTCGCTTTCCTGATGGCGCGAAAAGGGCTTGGAAGCAAGTAAATCCGTACCCAATCCGACGATATTGGCATCAACTCCGGATGCGCCCGTTAAAATAGAACCGCCCAATCCCGTCAGCACTTGGCCGCCAATCGCTTTTTTGCCATGTTCCAGCAGGGCATGGGTCATCTCGTGACCGATAACGGCGGCGATTTCGTCGTCCGTCAATTTCAAACGCTCAACCATGCCGGTGTACATCGCCATTTTGCCTCCGGGCATTGCCCAGGCGTTCAATTCATCGCCACGGAAAACATTCATCTGCCAGTTGAAAGGTACGCCGGTTTGGTTGGCTTGGTTGGCATGGGGTTTCAAACGCTCGAATACGGTTTTGATACGGCGCGAAGTGTGGGAAGTGTTGTCTAAAACGCGTTGCGATTGCGCTTGTTGTACTACTTGCGAATAGTTTTTGGCGGCAGCTTCGTTGAGTGATGCCGTATCGTATCCCACCATATCGGCAACGGAAGTACAGCCGGTCAAGGCTAAAATGGCTACCAACTGTATCAATTGTTTTTTGTTCGGCATTTGCATCTCCTAATATTGATATTGTTAAAATCAAGATTCTTCAACCGGATTGCATGAAGTTTTTCTGCTTATCATATAAAAAATGCCGCCTGATTTTCAGACGGCATAATAAGTGTTTTTAAGAGCGGCGCTGCGACATCCAAGATTCGATCTTACGTGCGTCGTTTACGCGGGTTGTCGAGGTTGGCGAGTTCAGCAATACGATGGTAATCGGTTGGTTTTGAACGTTTGCCTTAACCACCATCGAACGTCCTGCTTCGCGGATATAACCGGTTTTCTGAAGCTCGATGTTCCAGCTGCCTTCGCGCACGAGGGCGTTGGAGTTTTTATAGTTTTGGCGGCCGTTTGCCGTCCAAACCGAACCGTAGTTGGAGGTTGAGTTTTTACGGATAAGCGGATATTTGCTTGCCGCGGCGACCATACGGTTCAAATCGTTGGCGGTTGAAACGTTTTGGAAATTCAGACCGGTAGGTTCGTAGAAACGGCTGTTGTGCATGCCCAGGCTTTGCGCTTTGGCATTCATGGCAGCAACAAACGCCGACATACCGCCCGGATAGGTGCGGCCCAGCGCGTGCGTTGCGCGGTTTTCGCTGCTCATCAGGCTCAGGTGCAGCAATTCGCCGCGCGTCAGCGTCGTACCGACGGCAAGGCGGCTGCCTGTACCTTTCAGGCGGTCGATTTCATCGGCAGTAATGGTAATGCGCTCGTTCATATCCAAACGCGCATCCAAGACGACCATCGCGCTCATCAGTTTGGAAATAGACGCAATCGGCATCACGCGGTCTGCGTTTTTCTGATACA
The DNA here is from genome assembly GCA_001067655.1 of Neisseria lactamica. GTDB lineage: Bacteria > Pseudomonadota > Gammaproteobacteria > Burkholderiales > Neisseriaceae > Neisseria > Neisseria lactamica_B. The sequence goes on along the minus strand of JUNU01000366.1, from coordinate 4,869 downwards.
GGATTTCGCCTGTTTTGTTGTTAAAAATCAGGGCGGACTGCGATGTCAAAAGCGGCCCCGCCATCATCGCTTGAGCCTCGATTTTTTGTGCGTGGCTTAATGCGAAAGCTTCCATCGGGTCATTTTGGGTTGGAAAATTCTGTTCCAAAAATTGACCCAAAACGTCCATATCGTCTGCAGCGGCAGGGGCGGCGGCAACAGTCAACGCCATACCCAAACAGGCGGCACTCAGTGTTTTATAAAATTTCATAACCGACATATTTCAACCAGTAGAATTTAAGACAAATGAATTATTAAAGGAGATATTTTGCTTAAAATACAACAAAATGTAAAGTTTAATATGGCTTTTTTGCGTTTGTTTGCATCTTTTTCCCAAATTGGAAACAATCTTAAGGATGGGTAATTGTGGCGTGTTGCCATGCGTCTGAGGGTCGTCTGAAAACCTTACGCCAAACAGCTTGCCATACGGTATTTGATAAACCTTAAGATACTGATTATACTTACCGACTTTGCCGAAAACCGTTCCCGCAACATTCGGATAACGGTTTGCCGATATTGCTTGAAAACAGAAGATAAATTATGACTGAAGAAAAACGCTCCTGCTCGTTTTGCGGAAAATCCGAGCATGAAGTCAAGAACCTGATTGAAGGCGAAAACGCTTTTATCTGTAACGAATGTGTAGAAACTTGCGGCGTGATGCTGCAAAGTTCAGACGACCTCTCTGAAGAAAAATCTGCAACGGATGCGTCCCATCCAAACAACAAACTGCCCACGCCTGCCGAAATCGTCGCCAACCTCAACGATCATGTTATCGGTCAGGAACAAGCCAAGAAAGCCTTGGCGGTTTCGGTGTACAACCATTACAAACGCCTGCGCCACCCTAAAGCCAACGGCAACGTCGAGTTGTCGAAATCCAACATCCTGCTTATCGGTCCGACCGGCTCCGGTAAAACTCTGCTGGCGCAGTCTTTGGCGCGCAAACTGGACGTACCGTTCGTGATGGCGGACGCGACCACGCTGACCGAGGCGGGTTACGTCGGTGAAGACGTTGAGCAAATCATTACCAAGCTTTTGGGCAAATGCGATTTTGATGTTGAAAAAGCCCAACGCGGTATCGTTTATATTGACGAAATCGACAAAATCTCGCGTAAAAGCGACAACCCGTCAATTACCCGCGACGTATCCGGCGAAGGCGTGCAACAAGCCTTGCTGAAACTGATTGAAGGTACGGTTGCCAGCGTTCCGCCCCAAGGCGGCCGCAAACATCCGAATCAGGAATTTATCAACGTCGATACGACCAACATCCTGTTTATCTGCGGCGGCGCGTTTGCAGGCTTGGAAAAAGTGATTCGTCAGCGTACTGAAAAAGGTGGTATCGGTTTCGGTGCGTCCGTTCACAGCAAGGACGAAAATGCCGACATTACCGGATTGTTTGAAATCGTTGAGCCGGAAGACTTGATTAAATTCGGTCTGATTCCCGAGTTAATCGGCCGTCTGCCCGTCATCGCCACGCTGGCGGAATTGGACGAAGATGCATTGGTGAACATTTTGACCGAGCCGAAAAATGCCTTGGTGAAACAATATCAAACCCTGTTCGGCATGGAAAATGTCGAATTGGAATTTGAAGAAGAAGCCTTGCGCAGCATCGCCCGTCAGGCAATGGAACGTAAAACCGGCGCGCGCGGCCTGCGCTCCATCGTTGAACGCTGCCTCTTGGATACCATGTATCAACTGCCTGATTTGAAAGGCGTAACCAAAGTTGTCATCAATAAAGACGTGATTGAGAAAGGTAAACAGCCTAAGCTTTTGCATGAAGACGGGAGCGAATATCAGGCAAACGCCCGGTAAAAGAACGGACCGATCATACCGATAAAATATAAAAGGTCGTCTGAAACCCTGTTTTCAGACGACCTTTTTTGTTTTTTAAGATAATTCGTTTCAATAGCAAACATCTATTACATCCGATAACATAAATATTCCAATTTTTGCCAAACTGGTCTATGATACCCAAAAGAATTGTCTACAATTCTTTGATTGCAAATCATTTGCAACGGTCAGAAGAAAAAACAGAAAAAAGGAACAAAGAGATGTTAGAAGCCTATCGCAAAGCCGCCGCCGAGCGCGCCGCCCTCGGTATCCCACCCCTCCCTTTGAACGCGCAGCAAACCGCCGATTTGGTTGAGCTGCTGAAAAACCCGCCCGCAGGCGAAGGCGAATTCTTGGTCGAACTGCTTGCCCACCGTGTTCCGCCTGGTGTGGACGATGCCGCCAAAGTCAAAGCCTCATTCCTGGCTGCCGTTGCCGAAGGCAGCGCATCCAGCCCGTTGGTTTCCCCCGAATATGCGACCGAACTCTTAGGTACGATGCTCGGCGGTTACAACATTCATGCCTTAATCGAACTCTTGGACGACGACAAACTCGCGCCCATCGCTGCTAAAGGCTTGAAACATACGCTTCTGATGTTCGATTCTTTCCACGACGTTCAGGAAAAAGCCGAAAAAGGCAACAAATACGCGCAGGAAGTTTTGCAATCTTGGGCGGATGCCGAATGGTTTACCTCACGCGCCAAAGTTCCCGAAAAAATCACCGTTACCGTCTTCAAGGTTGACGGCGAAACCAATACAGACGACCTCTCTCCCGCGCCCGACGCGTGGAGCCGTCCCGATATTCCGCTGCACGCGCTGGCGATGTTGAAAAACCCGCGCGACGGCATCAATCCTGACAAACCGGGTGAAGTTGGTCCGATTAAATTGTTGGAAGAACTCAAAGCCAAAGGCCATCCTGTTGCTTACGTCGGCGACGTGGTCGGTACCGGTTCTTCGCGCAAATCCGCAACCAACTCCGTCATTTGGCATACAGGCGAAGATATTCCGTTCGTACCGAACAAACGTTTCGGCGGCGTATGCTTGGGTGGCAAAATTGCGCCGATTTTCTTCAACACTCAAGAAGACTCCGGCGCATTGCCGATTGAAGTCGATGTATCTGCTCTGAAAATGGGCGATGTCGTCGATATCCTGCCTTATGAAGGCAAAATCGTGAAAAACGGCGAAACCGTTGCCGAGTTCAGCTTGAAATCTCAAGTATTGCTGGACGAAGTGCAAGCCGGCGGCCGTATCAACCTGATTATCGGTCGCGGTCTGACTGCCAAAGCACGCGAAGCACTGAAACTGCCTGCTTCTACCGAATTCTGTCTGCCTCAAGCGCCTGCCGAAAGCAAAGCTGGTTTCACCTTGGCCCAAAAAATGGTTGGCCGCGCCTGCGGTTTGCCGGAAGGCAAAGGCGTGCGTCCGGGTACTTACTGCGAACCTCGCATGACGACGGTCGGCTCGCAAGATACTACCGGTCCGATGACTCGCGATGAATTGAAAGACCTGGCTTGCTTGGGCTTCTCAGCAGATATGGTAATGCAGTCTTTCTGTCACACTGCCGCTTATCCGAAACCTGTCGATGTCAGAACCCATAAAGAATTGCCTGCCTTCATTTCTACCCGTGGCGGTGTATCTCTGCGTCCGGGTGACGGCGTGATTCACTCATGGCTCAACCGTCTGCTGTTGCCTGATACAGTCGGTACCGGCGGCGACAGCCACACTCGTTTCCCTATCGGTATTTCTTTCCCTGCCGGCTCTGGCTTGGTTGCTTTCGCAGCAGCCACAGGCGTAATGCCGCTCGATATGCCTGAGTCCGTATTGGTACGTTTCAGCGGCAAACTGCAACCGGGCGTAACCCTGCGCGATTTGGTAAATGCAATTCCGTTGTACGCGATTAAGCAAGGTTTGCTGACTGTTGCCAAAGCCGGTAAGAAAAACATCTTCTCCGGCCGCATCCTCGAAATCGAAGGTCTGCCTGATTTGAAAGTGGAACAAGCCTTTGAATTGACTGACGCGTCTGCCGAACGTTCTGCTGCAGGCTGTACCGTGAAGCTCAACAAAGAGCCGATTATCGAGTACATGAAATCTAATATTGTGTTGATGAAAAACATGATTGCCGACGGCTATCAAGATTCACGCACTTTGGAACGTCGTATCAAAGCCATGGAAGCATGGTTGGCAAATCCTGAATTGCTCGAAGCAGATAAAGATGCTGAATACGCTGCCGTGATTGAAATCAACATGGATGACATTAAAGAGCCGATTATTGCTTGCCCGAACGACCCAGATGACGTGTGCTTCATGTCTGAACGCTCCGGCACCAAAATTGATGAAGTGTTCATCGGTTCTTGTATGACCAACATCGGCCACTTCCGCGCTGCCTCCAAACTCTTGGAAGGCAAGAGCGACATCCCGGTACGTCTGTGGATGGCACCGCCGACCAAAATGGATGCGAAAGAGTTGTCTGACGAAGGTCACTACGGTGTACTCGGCCGTGCAGGCGCGCGTATGGAAATGCCGGGTTGCTCATTGTGTATGGGTAACCAAGCACAAGTACACGAAGGCGCGACTGTAATGTCCACTTCCACCCGTAACTTCCCGAACCGTTTGGGTAAAAACACCTTTGTTTACCTCGGCTCGGCTGAGTTGGCGGCAATCTGCTCCAAACTGGGTAAAATCCCGACTGTTGAAGAATACCAAGCCAATATCGGTATCATCAATGAGCAGGGCGACCAAATCTACCGCTACATGAACTTCAACGAAATCGACAGCTACAACGAAGTAGCCGAGACCGTGAATGTTTAACAAGTAGGTAAAGCAGTTTCAGACGACCCCTTCAATGACTAAACCCATGAGGTCGTCTGAAAACAAAAAAACAGAACAGTTTTCGCTGTTCTGTTTTTTTATTTTAAACCGCCGTTTTTCTCTTTTGGGTGGAAGAGGGCACATATAGTGGATTAACTTTAAACCAGTACGGCGTTGCCTCGCCTTGCCGTACTAT
>JUNU01000365.1 GCA_001067655.1 Neisseria lactamica | reverse complement strand
GTACGGCAAGGCGAGGCAACGCCGTACTGGTTTAAAGTTAATCCACTATATAAACGGTTTCAGACGACCCCTTCATTACAAAAGGTAGTCTGAAAATTACCCACAAACCCTACCCACTCATTACAAGAGACAATAAAAATGCCCAAAATCACCGTACTCCCACACGCCGTATTATGTCCCGAAGGCGCAGTCATTGAAGACGCCCCCGAAGGCAAAACCGTCCTTGACGTACTGCTCGACCACGACATCGAAGTCGATCACGCCTGCGAAAAATCCTGCGCCTGTACCACCTGCCACGTCATCATCCGCAAAGGCTTCGACAGCTTGGAAGAGCCTACCGAATTGGAAGAAGACCTGCTCGACCAGGCATGGGGCTTGGAAGCCGACTCGCGCCTGAGCTGTCAGGCGGTGGTTGCCGACGAAGATTTGGTGGTGGAAATCCCCAAATACACCATCAACCACGCGCGCGAAGATCATTGATGCAAAGAGGTCGTCTGAAACGGATCAAGCAATTTTCAGACGACCTCTGCCAAGTTTTGACCAAACAAAAGGTCGTCTGAAAACTGCCTTACCGACTGTTTTCAGACGACCTTCCGTCAAACCGCCATCAAACCATTATTTGGAACGGGGAACGATAAACCTTAAGCGAGATACTTTCATTGAAGCAGTGGTTTGAGCGACAGGATAGCTTTCCACTCTGCCTTTGGCGTTGAGCATACTGAGGCTGCTGCCGCGGCGGGTAATAATGCTCTTAGGTTCGGGCTTCGGCGCAGGCTCGTTTTGTTCGGCCGTTACGGATTTCGGCGGCTCGGGTACATAGCCCGCCAAGCCGAAGCGTTTGATGATTTCGTTTGCAGCATCTGTATAACGCTGTTTCGCGTCTTCGTTTTCTACCACCATATCGTCAAGCGCGACAGACAAGTCGTTGCCGCAGCCAACGATGCGTTCCGCAATGCGCGAATACACCATCCAGCGTTTCAAGCGCAAAGCGCCCGCGTCTTCGCCAGGCGCGGCGGCATCCAAAGCAATCATGCCGTAACGCTTGCCATAACGCAGGCGCAGCGAAAGCCGATTCAGCCCTTCGCTCTCGTCCAGCATCTGATAAAGCTCGCGGATAAGCAGCAGCAAGCGGTCGAACACGCCCGCTTTGGCAAGATAATTGGGGTCATCGGAAGCGAGCGCGTAAATAAGTTTGGATAATTTGGCATTGAGTGTGTTATTCATCAATTTCCTCTTATTCATACTGTAATGGATTACTTTAAGAACCATTCCATATGATTTGGTTGCATGACAAAATGTAAATTTTTCTAAGTGAAAGTCAGCAAAATGTTTTAAGCGTCTGAAATGAAAATATTACATAGGAAAATACCATGTGCGATTTCGGAAGCATTTGGCATTGCAGACAAGCGCTTACCCAAACCGCCCGTTGCCCCGTATGCCTTATTATCGTGCAAAACGGTTGAACAAAAGCCTGCCGCTCGGTTTATAGAAGCATTAAAATACCCGTACCACTGAACCCGAATCAAAAATTCGGACAATCCAAAAGGAACGACATCATGAAATGGACAGACACCCAACGCATCGCCGAAGAACTCTACGACCTGCACGGTGACAGTATCGACCCGAAAACCGTTCGCTTCACCCAACTGCGCGACCTGATTATGGCGTTGCCTGACTTCAACGACGATCCCGCACGCTGCGGCGAACGTATCCTCGAAGCCGTGCAACAAGCATGGATTGAAGAAGCGGAATAAGGCTACATCGTTTGCAAGCCAAAAACCAAGACGTCGTCTGAAAAATTTTCAGACGACGTCTTAACGGGCTTAGAGCCAGTTCGAATGCAAAACATCTTGTCTTTGCCTCCGTACAAATAAGAATACCAACCATTGAAATCCATATATAAATAGGAACAGGGTCAACGGCATTCACATTAAAATAATTCATAAACTTTCTGAAAATTTTGAATTTGACTCATACACAAGGCAAATTTATCATAGCAGCCTGAAAACGTTTAAAAAAGACAACCGAGGTACACAGCCAATGAGTTACGCAAAAGAAATCAATGCGTTAAACAACAGTCTTTCCGATTTGAAAGGCGACATCAACGTTTCGTTCGAATTTTTCCCGCCGAAAAACGAGCAAATGGAAACCATGCTGTGGGACTCCATCCATCGCCTGCAAACCCTGCATCCCAAGTTCGTATCCGTAACCTACGGCGCAAACTCCGGCGAACGCGACCGTACGCATAGCATCGTCAAACGCATCAAACAAGAAACCGGCTTGGAAGCCGCGCCGCACCTGACCGGCATCGACGCTTCTCCCGACGAATTGCGCCAAATCGCCAAAGACTATTGGGACAGCGGCATCCGCCGTATTGTCGCCCTGCGCGGCGACGAGCCGCCCGGCTATGAGAAAAAACCGTTTTACGCCGAAGACTTGGTCAAACTCCTGCGCTCTGTCGCCGACTTCGACATCTCCGTAGCGGCATACCCCGAAGTGCATCCCGAAGCGAAATCCGCACAAGCCGACCTGATTAATCTGAAGCGCAAAATCGATGCGGGTGCAAACCACGTCATTACCCAATTCTTCTTTGACGTAGAACGCTACCTGCGCTTCCGCGACCGCTGCGTGATGTTGGGCATTGACGTAGAAATCGTACCCGGCATCCTGCCTGTTACCAACTTCAAGCAACTCGGCAAAATGGCGCAAGTGACCAACGTCAAAATCCCGAAATGGCTGTCGCAAATGTATGAAGGCTTGGACGACGACCAAGCCACACGCAATCTGGTGGCGGCAAGTATCGCCATTGACATGGTCAAAGTCCTGTCCCGCGAAGGCGTGAAAGATTTCCACTTCTACACGCTCAACCGCAGCGAGCTGACTTACGCCATCTGCCATATTTTAGGCGTGCGTCCTTAAATTTCAGACGACCTCAGAGGTCGTCTGAAAAATAAAACGCCGCCCCATCCGCCCTATTCTGATTTACAATACCGACCGATTCGGATTGAACCGGTCCTTACAAAATCCAACTGGAGAGTTCAACATGACAACATTACATTTCTCAGGCTTCCCGCGTGTCGGCGCCTTCCGTGAATTGAAATTCGCCCAAGAAAAATACTGGCGCAAAGAAATCAGCGAACAAGAGCTGCTCGACGTCGCCAAAGACCTGCGCGAGAAAAACTGGAAACACCAAGCTGCCGCCAACGCCGATTTCGTTGCCGTAGGCGATTTCACTTTCTACGACCACATCCTCGACCTGCAAGTCGCTACCGGCGCAATCCCTGCCCGTTTCGGCTTCGACAGCCAAAACCTGTCTTTGGAACAATTCTTCCAACTGGCTCGCGGCAACAAAGACCAATTCGCCATCGAAATGACCAAATGGTTCGACACCAACTATCACTATCTGGTGCCTGAATTCCACGCCGATACTGAATTCAAAGCGAACGCCAAACACTACGTTCAACAACTGAAAGAAGCCCAAGCACTCGGTCTGAAAGCCAAACCGACCATCGTCGGCCCGCTGACCTTCCTGTGGGTAGGTAAAGAAAAAGGCGCAGTCGAATTCAACCGCCTGAGCCTGTTGCAAAAACTGCTGCCCGTTTACGTTGAAATCCTGAACGCTTTGGTTGAAGCCGGCGCCGAATGGATTCAAATCGACGAGCCTGCTTTGGCTGTTGACCTGCCTAAAGAATGGGTAGAAGCATACAAAGACGTTTACGCTACTTTGAGCAAAGTAAACGCCAAAATCCTGTTGAGCACTTACTTCGGTTCCGTTGCCGAACACGCCGCATTGTTGAAAGCCCTGCCTGTTGACGGTCTGCACATCGACTTGGTACGCGCGCCCGAGCAACTGGACGCGTTCGCCGACTACGACAAAGTCCTGTCTGCCGGCGTCATCGACGGCCGCAACATCTGGCGCGCCAACCTGAACAAAGTTTTGGAAACTGTCGAGCCTCTGAAAGCCAAACTGGGCGACCGCTTGTGGATTTCCAGCTCGTGCTCGCTGTTGCACACCCCATTTGATTTGTCAGTTGAAGAAAAACTAAAAGCCAACAAACCTGACCTGTACTCTTGGTTGGCATTTACCCTGCAAAAAACCCAAGAATTGCGTGTTCTGAAAGCCGCATTGAACGAAGGTCGTGATTCCGTTGCCGAAGAACTCGCCGCCAGCCAAGCTGCTGCCGATTCGCGCGCCAACAGCAGCGAAATCCACCGCGCAGACGTTGCCAAACGCCTGAGCGACCTGCCTGCCAACGCAGACCAACGCAAATCACCGTTTGCCGACCGTATCAAAGCGCAACAAGCATGGTTGAACCTGCCTCTGCTGCCGACGACCAACATCGGCTCTTTCCCGCAAACCACCGAAATCCGCCAAGCACGCGCAGCCTTTAAAAAAGGCGAACTGTCTGCCGCCGATTACGAAGCGGCGATGAAAAAAGAAATCGCCTTGGTGGTTGAAGAGCAAGAAAAACTGGACTTAGACGTACTGGTACACGGCGAAGCCGAGCGTAACGACATGGTCGAATACTTCGGCGAATTGTTGAGCGGTTTTGCATTCACCCAATACGGCTGGGTACAAAGCTACGGCTCACGCTGCGTGAAACCACCGATCATTTTCGGTGACGTAAGCCGTCCTGAAGCCATGACTGTCGCTTGGTCCACTTACGCACAAAGCCTGACCAAACGCCCGATGAAAGGCATGTTGACCGGTCCTGTAACCATCCTGCAATGGTCTTTCGTCCGCAACGACATTCCACGCTCTACCGTGTGCAAACAAATCGCACTGGCTCTGAACGACGAAGTATTGGATCTGGAAAAAGCAGGCATCAAAGTCATCCAAATCGACGAACCTGCCATCCGTGAAGGTCTGCCTTTGAAACGCGCGGATTGGGATGCCTACCTGAACTGGGCCGGCGAATCCTTCCGCCTGTCCTCTACCGGTTGCGAAGACAGCACACAAATCCACACCCATATGTGTTACTCCGAGTTCAACGACATCCTGCCTGCCATCGCAGCTATGGACGCCGACGTCATCACCATCGAGACTTCACGTTCCGACATGGAACTGTTGACCGCGTTCGGCGAATTCAAATACCCGAACGACATCGGTCCGGGCGTTTACGACATCCACAGCCCACGCGTACCGACAGAAGCCGAAGTGGAACACCTGTTGCGTAAAGCCATCGAAGTCGTACCGGTTGAACGCCTGTGGGTGAACCCTGACTGCGGTCTGAAAACACGCGGTTGGAAAGAAACTCTGGAACAACTCCAAGTGATGATGAACGTTACCCACAAACTGCGTGCCGAATTGGCGAAATAAGTTTGAACTAGCGTAATCAAAAGGTCGTCTGAAAATTTTCAGACGACCTTTTTACCAACTTGATATTTTATTTTCCTATCGAACAGAACCGCTATAACCTATCCTCCCTATTGCCTTCCCCAATAATCTTTTATGACCAATGGGCAAAATAATTTATTTGGGGTATAATTACACGCAACTAAATTAAAACAGCGGCTAACTGTATCTACTCACAAACAGCAAAATCCGCATATATCAAACAACACATTACTGCAACAAACAATAAGGATGCACACTATGGGAATCATCAGTCTTATCTTCATCGCCGTAATACTGACCGTTTTACTGCTCAACTTCAAACAAAAATTAGACCGCTGCAAAAAAGATTATCAAGAATCTTTTGTCGCACTCCGTATCGCCCTAGCGTGCCGCCATCAAGCAGTCAGACATGTTTTGGATGCTTCAAAAATTTACCTTGGACGCGAAGACGACAATGTCGACAGCAATTTGTTGTCCTCATGTGGCGATGCCGAAGCCGTATTGACCCAAGCATCCAAATCGTTTTCACCGGAATCCCTTTCACGCTTGTGCAATGCAGAAGCAAGCCTGAACAACTCACTCCGCGCTCTACAAGAAGTTTTAGAAAAAAGCCTGAAACAACGTCCCGATCAAGGTCTTAAAAGTCAGCTTGAAATGCTGGATGCCGCCGAAACCGATGTTGTATCCGCACGACGCGCCTACAATCGATCTGCAGAACGCTACAACCGTATGCTGAGAAAAACCATGAGCGGACTTGTTGCCAAAGTATTGGGTTATCACGCGAAAGCCAGCCTGATTAAATTTGAGGACAACAGCGTTCCGCAAATGAGCAAACACTTGATGGCTTGATAAACGTGGCGCAAATAGATCAGGATGCAACGTTGTAATTTGGTCTTAATCTGAATGTCACAAGCCATAGAAATAGCACAGAATCCATCCATTCTGTGCTTTACTATTTTCAAAAATCATTGCCTTTGGACCAAGTTACAATAACAAAGTATAGTGGATTAACTTTAAACCAGTACGGCGTTGCCTCGCCTTGCCGTACTAT